>SLAU01000011.1 GCA_007126675.1 Balneolaceae bacterium | reverse complement strand
TGGCAGGGATTGCCGAACAAAAGTTGTTGGGAATATTGTCTGTTGTAAGAAAATCAAATCAACATTCAGCCATAAAAAATAAATCAAAGAACAACGAAGGGTTTTTCAAAGCCTTCTTATAGTATTTTACTTCTCTTAATAATTAATCAGACAAATATGAACACTATATGGTATAATAATAACTTAGCTAAGATTTAAATGTATCTCAAAATTTTATTGTTACATCAATGCTGAGAAACAAAATAATTTTTAAGTTATTGAATACTTTGTAAGTCGTTGACTCAAATAACTTTAAAATTCGGGAATTCGTTTGCACAAAGGCCTGATTATTTGAATCAGCAACTGTGAACAGTTTTTATTGATCTAAGTATATTGATACACGAGCATCATCAGGTGAAGAAAATTGCAGCATTTCGAAAGCTTTTTGAGATAATTTTAAACCACTGCCTGAATACCTGTCATTGATTCTCACATAAATTCCCGTTCCATTTTCGGAGTTTTCAATGAAAACCACATTTCCGAGAGACATGTTTGAATGGGCCGCTGTAAGTTCATCAGGATTGTATAACTCACCGCTTGTGGTTGGATCGGCCTTTGCGTCTTGCGGATAAACGGTTACCGGCACATCACCCAGGTTTTCGAGTGATGCACCTTTTCTGAAAGGATTTTCAAAAACTCTCGTGGTTGGCAGTAACACAGTTATACGTTGTCCGGAGCTTAGATTATCAAAATTGAAACCCGGGTTCAGAGCAATGAGCTGATTTTCTGTCAATTGAAATTTTTCGAGCAACTCGTCTACATTTTCACCCCTTTCAATTCTGTAAGTGACAAATTTTCCCTGAGGTGTAGATTCTTCGGCAGATTCTGCAACGGATGGGGCGGAACGAAAATCCCTGACAGTTAATACCTGCCCGATACTTATTAAGTCACCTTCCAGGTTATTAAGCTCCCTAAGCTCGTTTAGGCTCATGTTATGTTCGCGTGCAATTCTGCTTAAAGTATCACCGCTCCGAACTGTGTAATATGTATTAGAAACACCACGGTCACGATCTCTCACAATAGATTCTCTATCAACCGGTCGAAGATCCTCCGGTTCAGTTTCTGGTAAATCTGCATCCGTTGGCGGCAGTTCTTCAGTGGTATCTTCATCTTCAGTATATATGACAAGTTCCTGTCCGGTCGATAAGGTTACATCATCAAGCCCGTTCCATGCCTGAAGCTCCGCAATAGTAACTCCATACTTTCTGGATATCGCAAAAAGAGTTTCGCCCCCCTCAACAGTGTGGGTGATTGCTCCGGGCTGCAGAGGCGGGCCAACTTTCAGTTCCTGGCCGATCTGCAGGTTATCGGTCTGCAGCTGATTCCATCTTCGTATATCACCAACAGATACATCGTATTCGCGGGCAATGCTGAATAAAGATTCTCCTTGTTGAACAACATGTGTTTGACCCGCTTCCTGAGCTTTCAGGCCTGAAGTTTGAACAACCAGAACAAAAAGTAAAAGTGAAAATATTGAAAGTGATTTAAGAATCAGTTTCTTCCCGGTCATAATGTAATTGATTAATCGCTTCAAGTAATTCAGATTTGGTTCGAAAATCATTTTTTTTATCAGCTACTTCAACACCTTTTTTAAACATATCCAGCGCATCATCAAAAAGATCAATGGATTGATATAATTTTCCCAGATGATAATAAACGCCCAGATATTCAGGATCTTGTTTATAAACAGATTCGAATAAAAGTTTTGCTTTATGTACCTGATCCCGCTTTAACAGTTCCAGTGCTAATGCAAATTTTGAAAATTGGTCTTCAGGGTTTTTCTGAACATTTGCAGCGAGTTTTCTGATATTTTTATCATTAACAGAACTCATAAAAGCTACTTTATGTAACGCTCTTTCAGTTCTTCCATTGAATCGCCGCCAAACTTATCGAGGATTGCGTTAGCTAAAACGGGAGCGATTACACTTTCTGCCACAACAACGGCTCTGGGAAGTGCACACACATCAGAGCGTTCGTAACGGGTTTCTGTTTCCTCTTTTGTTTCAAGGTCTGCTGTTCTTAATGGTTTAAGCATGGTAGGGATTGGTTTCATGATGCCGCGAATAATCAGCGGCATTCCGGTTGTCATGCCACCTTCCATTCCGCCTGCCCGGTTTGTTCTTCTTTTAAATTCACCATCTTTATAAACGATCTCATCATGAACCTCGTGGCCTCTTCGGCGACCTGCTTCAAAACCTAACCCGATTTCAACACCCTTCATGGCTTGCGTACTTACAATAACCTGTGCCAGTTTACCATCCAGTTTCTTATCCCAGTGCACGTAACTGCCAAGTCCGGCAGGCAGCCCTGTTACAATCAGCTCATAGATGCCACCAAGAGAGCTACCTTCTTTTCTCCATTTTTTGATCTCTTCACGCATATTGTGGCTTAAGTCATCATCAAGGCAGCGCACATCCGATTTATCGGCAGCTTCAAAAATTTTATGAGCACCTTTTTCTGAAATAGGGTCGGCAATTTGTCTCACTTCATCCCACGAATTGTATCCAACAGATCCGATCTGTAGAACATGGCCGCCTATCTGAATACCCAGATCTTCGAGTAATTTTCTGGCTACCGAGCAGCAGGCTACCCGCATTGCTGTTTCCCGCGCACTGGATCTTTCAATCACGGATCGGATATCATCAAACCTGAATTTTTGTGTTCCAACCAAATCGGCATGGCCCGGCCGCGGCAGTGTAATTTTTTCAACATCACCGCGCTCGCCATCTTTTGCCATCACTTTTGGCCAGTTGCTGTCATCCTTTTCATAAGCACGATTTACCATAGTGAGCGAAATGGGTGCTCCTGTAGTTTTCCCAAATCTGACTCCTGATTGTATTGTAGCAAAGTCTTTTTCAAAAGCCATTCTACCGCCCCGCCCATAACCTTGCTGGCGGCGCACCAGGTGTTTTTGAATTTCACTTTCTGAAATATCGAGTCCGGCAGGAACTCCTTCAACGACTCCCGTTATAGAAGGGCCATGAGATTCACCGGCTGTGAGATAACGAATCATCTTGTTTATTTAAATTAAATAATTAAATCAGGGTATTAAGCAACGAGGCACAAAATACGGTAATATTTTTCGAATCGCTTATTAAACAACAATACATTTGCCTGCATTTCATATCAGGAAATAAGGGTTATATAGATAACAGCATTCCCAATTGTATTACATTACCCAGATCACTGAACGAGGTGCGGGCAAAATGTAAATCGATGTTTTGTAATGAAAGCCCAAATCCCATACTTAAACCTGCGCCATCGAGCCTTTTACCGGTTTTAAGCTGTTCGTGTAAAAAATGATCGTATCCCAGGCGGACAGTCACATACTCACCAAATAAAAACTCGGTTCCCAAAAGTGAGTGGCGCATCAGCTTGTTAAATATCGAGACGTCTTCGTCATTTGCAGTTTCGAGCCCGGGATTGTTTAATCTGTGGATTGAGTAGTGGAGCCTGACCGGTAAATAACGAAGCCTGTGAACTACGCCTACCGCAATGTTTAAAGGTAGCGGCTCTCGTTGCTCATTAAAAGCTGATACCTGGCTTCCTGCATTTTGAACAGAGGCACCAATTGTAGTTTCCCTTCCGCTGAACTGATATAAAAGTCCGCCGGAAAATGAAACACCGCTTGCTTGATATCCGGCAAGTGAGGAGTAAATCCCGGTAACAGATACACCGTAATATAAATTACCTGCAAGCTGAGTTGCGAATCCGGCTGTAAGTGCAAGATCGTTGGCACTCAGAGAACCTAAATCATTTCCCTGTTCATCATATTCCGTCATGCTTCCGTAATTCAGGTAACGAACGGACAGCGCAGCATTTCCAATGTTATTAACGGGTCTGAAATAGGAGGCCGACCCATAATTTACATCTCCCAGATGATTTTGGTAAGATGCCTGCAGATTGTGCTTCTGTTCAGTGAACAAAAAAGCCGGGTTTACCGTAAATTGTGAAAAACCGGGATCTACAACAGCTGGATGCGGACCGCCAAGTGCTGTCTGTCTCGCATCAGGCTGTAGCTCAAGAAACCGAAAAACAGTTCTTGATTGTTGCTGGGCGAACAGATCATCACAAATAAATAGTACAATTATTAGAGTAAGAAACGTTTTTAAATGCAAAGAATTAGAACTACAAGTTGGGAAAAACTTTTGTAATATAACGAAAATCAAAGCACAGTAAATTACAAAACGAACTTGAAGACGTTAGATTTTGTGATGTTTGAATGAAAGCACTGCGAGAATTAGGGAATTACAGCACTTTACTTTACCAGGCGCTCAGATCGTCAACTGAGTTTAAAACATATCGGAAAAGCTTTTTTCACGAAATGGTTAAGATAGGGTACGATTCAGTACCCATAATTATGTTAACCGGTTTTTTTACCGGTTCTGTGATGACTATTCAGTCTGCGTACCAGCTCGAATCGGCTTTTATTCCACTTTCTACCATTGGAGCCATTGTTTCTGAGTCGATCTTAATTGAACTGGCTGCCGTAATCTCAAGCCTTGTTCTTGCAGGAAAAGTGGGAGCGCGGATTGCAACCGAACTGGGAACAATGCGCGTTTCTGAACAAATTGATGCACTTGAATCGATGGGCTTTAACTCGGTTTCATTTTTGGTTGTTCCGCGGGTTTTAGCCGGTATAATGATGTTTCCTGTTTTGTATATCGTAGCTTGTGTATTTGGTATTGGTGGAGGATTACTTGCAGGATTATTTACAGGTACAGTTCCAGCGGCTGATTTTTTACTGGGTGCAAGAATGTACTTTCAGCCCTGGACTGTGATTTTCGGTTTTGTGAAAATGTTTGTATTTGGGTTTATCATTACTTCTATCTCAAGTTATAAAGGTTATTACGCAACAGGCGGAGCAGAGGGAGTTGGCAAAAGCACAACAAACGCAACGGTAATAAGTTGTATGGTAGTTCTGCTTGCAGACTTCCTGCTTGCATCGCTTTTACTTTAATACCATGATCGAAATAAAAAATCTTACTAAAAGTTTCGGAGACCTGCTTGTTTGGGAGGATGTAAGTTTTAATATCCAGGATGGTGAAACTATTGCAATTATTGGCAAATCCGGTTGTGGCAAATCTGTGTTGATTAAGCATATAAATGCACTATTGGTACCGGATTCCGGTTCCGTTTTAATTGATGGCGAAGATATCCATAAAATGGATTATGTTTCGAAACGTAAGCTTAGGCAGAAGTTTGGAGTACTATTTCAGGGCTCGGCACTCTTCGATTCAATAAACACTTTTGAAAATGTCGCATTTCCGTTAAGATACTTTTCAAATCAATCGGAAGAAGAGATCAGGAATAATGTGATGGAAGCCCTTAGTCATGTAAATTTAGAAGATGCTTATAATAAAGAAACTTCCGAACTTTCAGGAGGAATGCGTAAAAGGGTTGGGCTTGCGCGTGCAATAGTTCTGAAACCAAATTATATAATGTACGATGAGCCAACATCCGGCCTTGACCCGCAAACATCGCAGGAAATAAATGAGCTTATTATTGATTTGGCGAAATCTCTTGACATTACATCAATAGTTGTTACCCATGATATGCACAGTGTTTTGAAAGTTGCCGATAAAGTGGCTTTTCTTGACCAGGAAAAACTAAGCTGGCATGGTACTGTTGAAGAGATGAAGAAAAGTGAGCATAAAGCGTTGATAGATTTTATTACAGCCAGTGAATATCAAATTAAACAAAGAGTGGAATACAATTGAAATTTAGCAGCGAAATAAAAGTAGGTATTACAGTTCTTCTTGCAGCAATTGCAGCGGTTATCGGATTTCGGTTCATGTCGGATGTTCCCATTTTCAGGCAAACTCTTCAGATCGAAACTGTATTTGACCGTGTAGACGGCCTCGCTGTGGGAAGCCAGGTTTACATTAAAGGTGTTAAAGTTGGCTCAGTCGGTAATATGCAATTTACTGAGACTGACAGTGTACAGGTTAGCATGCGGCTTGATGTTCCCAATTCAATTCCGCGTGGTTCAGTTGCATTGTTAACTTCACTTGGTTTGATAGAAGGCAAATCCATTGTGATTGAACTTGGAGATTCGGATGAAAGAGTTGGATTTGGCGAGAAAATTGAAGGAATTTATGTGGAAAGCATGATGGAGGTATTGGGAAGTAAAGGAGAGGAGCTGGGAGAAGACGTATCAGCTTCGCTGGGAGAATTAAACCAGTTTCTGAGGCAGCTGAATAAAACGCTTGATGATGATACACGTGTAACTCTCAATGAATCATTAGAAAGTACAGCTAACGCAACACGCAGAATTGCCGGTTTGCTCGAAGGCAAAGAGAATGAAATATCCGAAGCCATCGATGCAGCAAGTTCAATGCTTGTTCAGCTCGATTCACTGGCAACAGATAGCAGACCGCAGATCGAAACACTCATGGCTTCTATTCAGGAAAACGTAGACGATTTGGAAAATCTGCGGACTGAATTAGAAACGACCACAACAAGCCTTAACGGAATTCTTCAAAAGATTGAAAATGGCGAGGGAACAATCGGAAAGCTGGTTAATGATCCCGCTGTTTATGACAATATTGATGAGCTCACTAAGGAACTTACTAAACTAATTAAAGGTATAAACGAAAATCCTGGAAGATATCTGCGGCACATGAGCCTGATTGAAATATTTTAAAATCCGGAGAGTTATATAAAGGATGGTCAGATTGCTCTTCGCAGCTGGTTGTCGTATCTTTACAGGCTTAATTCAAGATTTTTAAATTGTAAATTAAAAGTAGCATTAGAGGTTTTTTTTATGGGTGTAATGGAAAAAATGAGGAACAGTACAGCTTCCATTCTATGGATACTGATTTTCTCATTCGGAGTTTTGTGGGTGCTGGCAGATACACAGGTATTTGATGCCGTTGCCGTAGGCCCAACTTCACTGGGTGAAGTTAACGGAGATGAAATATCACTTGATGAATATAATAACCGGGTTAGTTTTTATACTGAACAGTTCAACCGGCAAAATACCGGTTTAATGTCACTGGAACAGAGAGCCATGTATGAGCAGCAGGCATGGGATGACCTTGTGGCTGCAAGGCTTATTGAACAAGAAATGAATAAGCTTGGAATTACTGTTACCGATTCAGAACTTGTAGACATGATCACCGGTGAAAATCCCGTTCCGTTTATTCGTCAGCAGTTTCAGCAGGAAGATGGCACAATCGATCGAATTGCATTGAGAGCCGCTATCGAAGCTCCTGAAAATCAGGAGGTATGGATGATGGTTGAGCAGCAGTTAAGGGATCAGCGTCGTCAGGAAAAGCTCAACAATTTTATCGCTTCCGGTATGAGAGCCAGCAATCTTGAGATCAAAAACCAGTATATCAATGAAAACTCTTTTGCTGATATCCGTTTTGTACGCTTTCCCTATTCAGAAATAAGTGAAGATGATATTTCAATATCTGAAAGTGAAAAACGGGATTATCTGAGAAACAATCCTGATCAGTTTAAGCGTGAAGAAACGTACAGGTTCAGATACGTAAGCTGGGATACAAGCCCTACACAAAGAGATACCTTGAATACGATCTCCGATATCGAAAATCTTAGAAATGATTTTATTGAAGCAGAAAATGATTCTGTTTTCGTAACCAGGAACCAAACTGAAGTACCCTTTACCAGTGAGTATGTACCTATTGATGAGCTGAGTGATGAATTCAGAGTAATTCTGGACCTTGAACCAGGAGAGGTTTCAGAAGTTGTAATGGTGGATGGAGATCCTCACATGTTCAAGAAAATTGACCGCCGGGGAGATGAAGTAAAATTTGCAGTTATGGCATACACTGTAGTTGCTGATCCCGTAGGTACCCTTGACCGAATTGCAGAACAAGCAAGGGAGTTTGAGTTTTTTGCTGACCAGGAGGGTTTTGAGCGGGAAGCAGAACGACGAGAGCTTACCGTTCGAACAGCTACTGCAACAAAAGGAAGTCCATTTGTTCCCGGTATTGGTCAAAGTTCTCAGCTGTTGCGTGAACTTGAAAACATGAGGGTTAATAGAATTTCTGACCCAATTGAAACTCCGGATATGTTTCTGGTTGTACAGCTTTTAGAGCGAACACCTGAAGGAACCCGGCCATTTGATGAAGTTCGTGGCCAAATCGAAAACATTCTTAAGAATGAAAGACGAAAAGAATTAACGATGCGCCGCGTAAGTGAGATGTTGTCGCCTGACATGACTCTTGAAGAACTGGCTGAAGCTGCAGGTAAAGAAGTTCAGGTAACTTCTGATATTCGACTTGGCTCTAATAACATACCGGGTGCAGGCCGTGAACCACAGGTTATTGGCTCAATTTTCTCACTGGAGTCCGGTGAAAGATCAAACGCAATTGAAGGCCAAAATGCCGTATTTGTTGTTTTTGCTGATGATGTGATGATTGCAGATCCATCTGAAATGTCATCTTCGACCCGTGCACAAATTAAGCAGAGGCTTGAGCAGCAAAAAATGATGGCTTTTAACCAGGTATTTATCGACCAGCTTAAAGCAGACGCACGAATCAGAGATAACAGAAGCGTGCTGCTGCGATAAATCCTTTTCTTAATTAACGAATGAAATTTTAAAGGGTAAGAGTTTTCTCTTACCCTTTTTTTATTTCGTATTTTATAGTGAGAATGTTGAACGTCTTTTATCTCACATTTGTAGAGCAGTATAAATTGCCACATAAATAAAAAAACCGGTTTAAACTTTGCCTGAAAAAGAAGACAAGATATGGATGCAGCGCGCCCTCAGTCTGGCGGAAAAAGGAGTTGGACACACATCTCCAAATCCTGTGGTTGGCTGTGTTATTGTTTCAGAAGACGGCAACATTATTGGCGAGGGTTATCATGAGAAATACGGACAGGCACATGCTGAAGT
>SLAU01000096.1 GCA_007126675.1 Balneolaceae bacterium | reverse complement strand
TAATAATGCCGTCAACTCCCATCTCAAGCTGCCGAATCATCTCATCTGTTTCATTGATAGTCCACGGAATAATTGTCATTCCATACTGATGTACTTCCTGCACAAGGCCGGCAGTTACCAGCTCATAGTGAGGGCTCCATATTTCAGGAGTGTAGCCAAGAACTGAAATCATCTGCCCAATAGTTTGATCTTCCCTGAAAACGAGCATTGCCTGCACCAGATCGGGATCGATTTCGCGCATGGCAATCAAAGTAGCGGGATCGAATGATTGAATAATGACCCTGTCGAGGATATCCAGTTCTTTTAATTCATTATATAACAGTTCAGAAAATCTTTCCGGCTGAGGTGTCATTTCTCCATACCATTCCGGCCGGCTTTTGGTTTCGATGTTATAATAGACCGGATCTAATCCTTGCTCTTCAACATATTGTTCAATGGCAATGATGGCATCTCTCATCAACGGTTTGGTCACTGCCATCGGCTCCTGATCGGGAAAGCCTTCGTGCCCGCGAATCCCAACATCAAACTGCTGCGTTCCTTCATACGTCATTTTAAAAATATTGAACTCCATCTGCTCTTCTTCCGTAACCGGAGTTCCGTCGGGTTTTGTACTGATTTGATGATTAAACCATGGCTCATGCGAAATCAGAATTTTTTCGTCCGCCGTTACCACGAGATCAAACTCTATGGTATCCACTCCATAATCTATGGCTTTCAGAAATGACGGAATTGTATTTTCAGGAAGCAGGCCACGCGCGCCGCGGTGTCCCTGTAAATCATAATCTCTTGTTGCAGGTTCAGAATTGCAGGCTGTGAAAAGAATGGCGGTGAATATCAATAAGAAGTAAGAATGCATAACCGATGATTTTTTGAATGATTTTTACAAGAACTTAAATCATTCAGGATTAACCAACCATTAATTCTGATCCGACTTTTTCTCACTAATCTCACCGAGGCTGCGCTTTACCCAATCGCGCCGTTGTTTTGAGATACCCACTACAATAGCAGGCACCACAAATAGTGTGAGAATTGTAGCAAAAGCCAGTCCGCCAATTACCGAGCGTGCAAGTGGACTCCAAGTCTCAGAACCTGCACCGATTTCAAGAGCAAGAGGTATCATCGAAAAAATAGTGGTAAGTGCGGTGAGGATAATTGGCCTCATGCGGCGCTTACAGGCTCTCAAAAATGCAATCAGGTAACTTTTCTGCTTATTTACCACCTGTCCCGTATAGTGGTGGATATAGTCCACCAATACAATACCATTATTCACCACAATCCCGACAAGTATCACAATTCCTATATATGCCGGCACACTCAACGGCGTATTTGTGATGAATAGAAATAGTAGTGAACCAAAAAATGCAAGCGGCACCGTAAACATGATGATAAAGGGATCCCGCAGGTTTTCGAAAAGGGATGCCATTACCATATAGGTGAGCAGCAGTGAAAAGAGAAAGGCGATCCCAAGCTGTCTCTGGCTATCGTCCATATCCTGCCGGCCAGAAAAATCGTAACGGTAACCATCGGGTAATACAATTTCCTCGAGCAATACTTCTTCTACCATATCCCGGAACTGATGCGTTTCTCCGCGAACCATAATACTCATATCCATTACCACTTCCCTGTCGCGCCTCAGCATCCGGCTCATGCTTTGCGCAATTTCAAACTCTCCGGCGCCGAGTATAGGAATTCGTGCTTCATCGGTTTGTAGTACATCCAGCGCAAAAAGATCGTGGCGATCCCGGTAACGGTCGCGATCAACCCGTACCATAATGGGGATTTCTCTCCCATCTTCCCTGAAAAACCCTGCACGGGTTCCTCTCGCCTGAGTACCGAGTGCGCTTGCTACTTCATTCGTTGTGGCTCCGATCCGGGTAATCCGGTAGCGGTCAGGGATGTAGTGCAATTCAGGCGCCGGGCTTGTGCGCTGCGTATTCACAGCAGTAATGTTTGGATCGGGGGTCAGGCGATCTTCAATTCTTGTTGCATATTCCTGCAATACCTCCACATCCGGCCCAACTAAACTAACCTGGATGCCACGTCCTGTGCCCCATCCGCGACCGGTTGGAACACCTCCGCCTCCGCTTTCACGAACATCCAGTTCAACCTCGGGCGATGCAAACATCACTTCTACTTCATCCATCAGATCAAACGTAGTTTTGGTGCGCTGTCGCTGATCGGTGAGCAGTACTTTTAGTTCGCCCAGATTTGATTGTGTACTCCACCGCTGACGCCCGATACTCGTTATAACCGTTCGCACTTCCGGTTTTTCCAAAAGCTCATCAGTAAAATCTCGCAGGGTGTTAGCGGTGTTATATAACTGTGTGCCGGCAGGCAGTGTTACGCGAACGGTAAACTCACCGCTATCGCTCTCGGGGAAAAATTCGCCCGGAATAGCTCTGAACAGAAATACCGATCCAATAATAATTCCAAGTACAGCAAGTGCAACGATATACTTTCTGTCCAGAATCCAGAACAGAATCCGCCCATAATTTTTCTCAAGTGCGTGAATTGCCCTGAATGTTACACTACGATTATTAAACTGCTCTTTACTCAGGAAGATAGAAGATAGTACCGGGATCAGGATTACGGATGCAATGAATGAGCTGGTAATTGCAATCGATATTGTAAGTGCAAGATCACGGGTTACGGCACCTGTAAATCCGGAAACTCCCAAAATGGGTACAAAAACACCCAGTGTTGTCAGGGTTGAACCAAGCAGTGCACCTGCCACTTCGTTTGTTCCTTCAAGAGCTGCACGGCTTTTAGTTAAGCCCTGCTCCAGTTTATTAGCAATACTTTCGGATACCACAATTGAATTATCAACCAGCAACCCGATTGCAAGCGCAAGGCCTGCAATTGAAATGATGTTAAGGCTGATATCAAGAAAATACATAGCGGCGAAAGTGGCAGTAAGAGATACGGGAATACTCATTGCCACAACAATGGCAATTCGCCAGCCGCCCATAAAAAGTACAAGAATCAATATTACAGCAACAAGTGCGATTAGTGCAGACTGGGCAAGATTCCCGACCGAATCGCTGATAAAATCCCCCTGATTGCTAAGTACCTGCATGTTTACGCTTGCGGGCAGGCTGTCGGAGAAGTCAGCAAATTCTGCCAAAACCTGCTCAGCCACATCCAAAGTATTGGCATCTGATTGTTTTTGGATTTCTACTTTTACGCTGTTTTTACCATTTACTTCCTCAATTGAACTTACATCAGCGTAGGTGTTTTCAACTGTGGCCACATCAGATACGCGGATTGGTATTCCTTCTTCCCCTATCGTGATTACTGTTGCCTCGATCTCTTCAACCGTTCTGAATACTGATTCAGCCCGAACGCTGTAACTAATACGATCTGCTACCAGGTTACCAATCGGCTGATTTACATTATTACTCTGAATAGAACTCACAACTTGCGACGGTGTGATACGGTGACGCGCCATAGCATCCGGATCGAGCGTTACATAAAAGTTACGCTGCAACCCGCCCCGGGTATCAGCAGCAGCCACACCGGGGATTCTCTCTAATCGCGGTTCCACAAATTCCACCGAAAGCTGCCGAAGTTCGTCCAGACCCATGGCTGCGGATTCGAGACTAAGCTCCAAAATCGGAGAGCGGTCCGGGTCGAACTGGAAAATAAATGGTTCATTGGCTTCGGCCGGTAGCTGCGGACGGATGCGGTCCATCGCCTCACGCACATTCATTTCGGCCCGCTGAATATTTACACCGGGATTCATCCTTAAAATGATAAACGCCCCGCCCCGTCGAACGTTTGACTCAAGCGATTCAATCCCGTCCACACCCATGATTGCACCTTCAATCGGTTCAACAATCAGCCGGCTCATGTCATCGGGTGCAACATTCTGATAGTTCACAGAAACTGCCAGTACCGGAATATCGAATGATGGCAGCAGAGTGATTTTCAGGTTAGAAAGCGAAAACAGCCCGAAACCGATCACAATCAATGATACCATAAAAACGGTGACCGGCCGCTTTAATACCCTTTCCGTAATTGTAATCTTTTTCATATCAGGCTCCTTCCCGGTTTTGTTCAAGTAAAGGATCTTCTTTGTGAACTGCATTAAAACCTGCTTTTTCAACGATGGAGTTCACAATTTTATACATACAGGGTACGGCAAAAAGCATCAGCAGTGTACTCATTGTCAGACCTCCAATCACCGTTCTTGCCATCGGGCTCCATGTTTCGGAACCGGCACCCAGCTGCAGTGCAAGAGGCACCATAGCAAGGATGGTTGTAAATGCAGTCATCAGAATAGGCCGCAGTCTGCGTGTGGCACCATTTGCAATGGCAGTTAATCGCTCCTGCCCGCGTGCCTGTAATATTTTGATGTAATCAATCATCACAATACCATTGTTCACCACAATTCCCGTAAGTAAAACCAGACCAACCATCGCGGTTACACTAACCGGCGTGCTGGTTAACCACAGTATCAGTAATACACCGGTTAGCGCCAGCGGAATGGTTACAATAATAATAAATGGCTCAACAAGACTTTCGAACTGAGAGGCCATTACCATGTATGTAAGAATTCCTGCGATCATAAATGCAATCATAAGGTAGTAAAACGATTGCTGCTGTTCTTCGGCTGAACCGGCAACTTCGAATCGATAACCTTCCGGCCATTCGAGCTGATTTAGGCGCTGCCGTGTTTGCTCTGATGCACTGCGCAAATCTATTCCTGCAAGGTCCGCTTCAACCTCCACCATTCTTTCCTGATTTACACGGATAATGCTTGAGGGGCCAGAGTAACGCTGTATTTGTGCCAGGTTGTTGAGCGGCATCCAGGTACCGTCGCTGCTTTTAATCTGGATATCCCGGAGTGCTGTGGATTCGGCTCTGTCGAAAGGAGAAAGCTGTACAAGTACTTCAAACTCAACACCCTGATCTACAAAGGTTGTTGCTACATCACCACGAACTGCGTCACTCACTGCGCTTGCAACCTGCGAAGTGGATAATCCCGCCCTCGCAATTCGCTCACGGTCCATTTCAATACGTAGCTCGGGGCGTCCCTGTTCAGCAGAACTGAATACACTGGCAATTCCTTCAATTCCGCTTAATTCTTGCATAACCGAAGCCGACAGGTTCTGTTTAATAGCCGGATCGAAACCATAAATCTGAACGATTAATCCTGTCTCACCATCGGGGCTCAGCGGGTCTTCACGCAGCTCACGGATGTTAGCACCCGGTACAGCGTCCAGCGATCTTAGAAGCGATCCGGTAATTTCGAACTGGCTGCGCCGGCGTTCGTCAACAGGTACAAGCTCGATACGAACCACACCCTGGTTCCCGCCGGGATTGTCGGCTCCTTCGATACCAATTTTATCTCCATAGTCTGATACAATCAGCCTTGCTTCAGGAACTTCATTACGGATAATATCCTCAACCTGAACAATTGTCCGTTCCAGTTCAAAAAGATTTACTCCGGGTTCGCGCTGTACTTCGAGTACAATGTTGTTTTCATCCACTTCAGGGAAAAACTCGCCGCCAAGCAGATAAAATATGGGGAGTGAAAGAATCAGTAGCAGAAATGAAATTGCTACCACCCAACCGCTTTTCGGCAGTAACTTAGTGATTGAGGAGTGATAGGCACTCTCAAGGCTGTCGAACATACGAGATAGTACGGGTGCAAATTTGTTGCTGAAGAAATTCCCAATCCCTGAACCGGTTTTTTTAAAGAGATAAATGATTGGAATTAGCGGAATAAGAACCAGAAACAACGGAATTGCAAGAATTCGGTTCGTAACCGATTCCCGTCTCCATTCCATCAGTCTTTGAAAGGAGGTTTTTTTCTCTTCATCCTCCTTGAGTTCATTTTGAAAGATGCGTGAGCTCATAACCGGTATCAGGGTCAGTGCCACCAATACGGATACTACAAGTGCAAAAGAGATGGTTAGTGCAAGATCCCGGAAAAGCAGCCCTGCTATACCGGGCACAAATAACACCGGTAAAAATACAACAAGTGTAGTTAGTGTACTCATCACTACCGGTGCGGATACTTCCTGAGCACCCATCACGGCAGAATCGCGGCCTGATTCACCATCTTCCTTAAATCTGAATATATTTTCGAGCACTACAACGGCATTATCCACCACAAGGCCAACAGCGAGTGTTAATCCGGACAGAGATATGATATTCAAGCTCACATCCGCCCAGTGCATAATACTGAACGTGGTAATTATCGAAACCGGAATAGAAACTGCAACAATCAATGAAGAACGGCCGCTTCTGAGGAAAAGAAGCAGCATCAGCATCACCAGGAAAATAGCCTGGAGAGCTGTGTACATAAGATTTCGGATTGATAACTCAATAAAATCGGCACGATTGGTAAGCACATCCAGTTCTACGCCGGCAGGTAAAACCTCACGCAATTCATCCAGCCGGTTCATAACACCGCCTGCAGCTGCAACTATGTTACTGTCGCTTTGTTTATAAATATTGATAATAACACCATCATTGCCCTCCACTCTTACATTACCGATCGGCTGTGATATACCATCTTCAACACTTGCCACATCTTTCAGGTAAATAGGAGCGCCATCGCGCATTGCAACAATACTGTTCCGAATCTCTTCAATATTTCTGAAATCCCCGATAGTTCGAAGTGAATAGACTGTTTCACCTTCTGCCAGTTCGCCGGCGGGCACCTGGATATTTTCCTGCCGAAGCCTGCTGGCAACTTCTGAAATGTCAATATCGTAAGCGCGCATCTGAGCGTTGCTCAGCTGCACGTTGATCTGCCTGTCGAGCCCTCCTGCAGTTGCTGCCGATGCCACACCGGGAATCCGTTCAATACGCTGTTCAAGCTGCTGGGTCGAAAAAGTACGGAGCTCACGCGGGCTGCGCGTATCGGAGGTGAGTGTTAATACAACGATCGGTTCATCATTGGGGTCGTAGGCAAAAACAATTGGCTGGTCAACATCCTGCGGCAGGGTGCGCCGTATTTGGTCTAACCGTTTACGCACATCCGTTTCAGCCACAAAAAGATCGGTCCCCCAGCTGAAATTAAGACGTACAACCGAAGCACCCTGACTCGAAAGCGATCGCACACGCTGTATACCCGACACACTGCCTACTGCTTCTTCGATAGGGCGTGTAACCAGTGTTTCCATATCTTCAGGTGCAACCCCTTCGTAGGTGGTATACACAGTTATCGTTGGGAAAGAAACATCGGGGTATAAATTAAGCCGCAGGTTTGTGAGCCCAAATAGCCCGAATCCGATCAGGATAAGGCTAACCATCAAAAATGTAACTGGCCTGGCAACCGCCAGTTTTGAAAGATTTTTCATCAGTTGCTACTAATTTGATCCGGGTCTCTGACGCTGGCCCTGGCCTTGCCTGCCCTCGCCCTGTTGCATCCGTTCCATTGTTTCGATACGCTGCTCATCGCGTGCCTGACGCTGCTGGCCGGCTACACGTACTCTTGCACCATCACGCAAACCTGACTGACCTGTGATAATCAGTGAATTACCTTCCTCAATACCTGAAAGAATTTCTACCCGTTCGCCTTGTTCAAGCCCAAGTGAAAGTTCTTTTTGGCGGGCAACCGTATCACCCTCGGCAATAAACACAGTGTAAGAACGGCGTAATTCTACCGTATTTGTTTCCGGTTCAATGTAGGTATCAACCCGTTCAATCATAGCTGAACGGGGTATTATCACAGTATTCTCACGTGTTTCCAGTGTAATGCGTGATTCGGCAAGCATTCCCTGGCGCACGCGTGGGCTCACTTCGGTAAGGCTTACCACAACTTCACCCAAACCTGTTGTTTCACTTAATTGCGGGCTGATTCTTGATACGGTTCCGCGTGCTACCGCATCCTCTCGTGAGGATAAACGCAGTTCAACCGGCATCCCGATATTCACCGCCTCCCAGTCGCGCATCGGCAGGTGAAGCCGGGTTTCGTACCCAACCATATTGGCAACCTCGAAAGCAGCCTGGCCTGTAGTAGCAAGATCTCCTTCAGCTACCATTCTATTCAGAACTACACCGTTTACAGGTGAGCGGATTTCGGTATTTTCAAGGTCTTCGCGGCTTTGTGTGAGTGAAGCTCTTGCGGCTTCGAGCTGTGCACGGCTGTTTTCGTAAGTAGCACGGGCTTCTTCAAATTCAGACAAACTGATAGAACCTCTTTCATAAAGCTGCTCCTGCCGTGCAAACTGCGTGCTATCGCGATTAAAAGTGGTTTGGCTTTGACGAAACTGTGCCTGTGCCTGTTCATATGCATCACGGAACGGAAGTTCACGAATTTTCGCAAGAGACTGTCCCGCTGTAACTGTATCACCGAGATCGGCATAAATCTGCACAATTCTGTTACTTACCTGAGGTATTACGCTTACCACATCCTGCGCCCGTATCGAACCGAAAGCCCGAATCTGGTCCGAAATGTTTCCTCTCTCAACTGATATTGTTTCTACACTAGTAGCGCTTCCGCCACCGCCCCAGGCAAAGTTTCCTCCACCTTGCGGACTGTTTTCTGAGTCTGAATTGCAGCTAACAAACAGGCCTGCTGCTATAAGTGTAAACCCAATTAAAAAATGGTTTCTTTTATTCAATGTACTTGATGTTTGATTTTGTAAAATCCGATATAGTCACCGCAGTAAACTTACTGACTTTTGACGGAACAGTAACGCGATTGTTACATCATTTAATTTCTGAAATCGATAATACCGTTCACTTTTAAATAGTTTTACATAAAATGCAAAACAATACTCAAGATTATGAGCATTATAAAGTTACCGATTATGCTTGGTAACCAAATAACGACCTGAACTGTTCATCATTACAGAAAATTGTTTTTAATTATTTTATTGATTCACACTTTTACGGCTTTTAGAAGCGTTCAACATTATTTCTGTTTTAGATAATCAAAACCTGAATTAAACATAATGACGTATAAGAAGACATTGCTCGTGTTAATCCTGGTGTCAGT
>SLAU01000218.1 GCA_007126675.1 Balneolaceae bacterium | reverse complement strand
GAGGATGCCCAATCTCACGGTTCCAGCCAGCATATTTCGCATCTTCGTCAAAACTGATTTCTCCGCTGGCTAATGTTATAAACCTTGCTTTGTCATGATTCCCGGAAATGTTTCCCATTAAATTATGATAGCCGAACACGTTGACGCTTCGCTCTAGTGAAGCGCGCAAACTCTCCATCGACTCTCCCTGTGCAAATACGGCAAGCCCTGCATCATACAATGAGAAGTCAAATTGAGCATCCAGCAAACCCGAGCCAATGTAACTGGCTACCAGCTCGTGGCTGCCATAGGTTTCGCCTATCTGAAACACATTCCGGTTTTGGCCAACCACAACTTCTTCTTTAATCTTGCGGGTAAGAGTTCTCCAGAATTCAGTTTGAACATGCTTGGTGGCATCATGACGAAAACCGTCAAGCGGATAATTCTTCACCCAAAACAGAGCAGAATCGGTCATTGTCTCTACAACTTCTGGTTTTGAAAAATCGAGTGTAGGCATAAATGTATCGAACCAGGTTGTGAGCCGCTGCTCATCCCAAAGTTCTGTGTTCAGGGTTCCATCGGGCAGATAGAGGTCTGTCTTCCAGTCAGGGTTTTCAATAATTGCGGGATGTTTTTCGTGCACATGATTTGCCACATAATCCAGAATTACGCTAATGCCGTGTTCATGTGCTGTATCAAGAAGCTCGATCCACTCCTCTTCTGTTCCAAACCGGTCGTCCACTTCGCTTGATGAAACAGGCCAATATCCGTGATAGCCGGAAAACTTTGTTTCCGGTTCAGGGTATAAGCCATAAGCCCCTTCAGGATTTTGTGTGATGGGTGAAAGCCAAAGTGCATTCACTCCCAGCTTTTCAAAATATCCATCCCTGATTTTTTTCGTAATTCCGGCAAAATCACCACCATAGTAATCAACTCTCGGGTCAACCTGCGGAATATTGAGCGGCCGGTTATTCTCCGGGTTTCCGTCATAAAACCGGTCTATCATTATAAAATAGAGAGTCCAGCTGTGCGTGTCGTGTCTGTCGAGAATTGAAGCGTCAGTGATCACGCGCCGATTATCGAGAGGAATTAAAAGATCATTAGACGCATGCTCATCATTGTATGCCCACGCCCTCAGGTGCGATCTTTCCATACTCAGTGCCTCTGATGGTATTCGCACATTTACATTTCTTCCGCTGTACTCAACATCAAGCCTGTGGTTTTGCCAGTAAACGATTACTTCATCAGCATTTTCATGCCTGATCTGCACCCTGTTACCCGAGTGATCGTACCCTCTGATAACCGGAAGATTATCGGGGCTCGGGTCACCAACTGTGACCAATGAATTATATCCGCCAATGTTGTTAGGAACCTGAACCGGATTGTCAGGATCCAGTATCTCTTCCCCATCAACTACAAATATATATTGATAATGGCCCGGTGATGCAAGAAATGTGGTGCTCCAAATTCCGTCAGAATATTCAAGTTCATTTTCGGCCGGGTTCCAGCTGTTCATCTCCCCTTTCATTTTCACCTGGTCAAAATCACCATGCTCGGCAGACAGCGTGATGGTTTTTTCAACTTTATCAGATTTTCTCGACATGATATGCCAGGATTGCCCGTCAATCCAGAAAATAAACTCAGAGTAAGGATCAGTTTGCTCACCTTCCAGCAACATTCGGTTATCGTCCAGCAGAGTATATTGCAATCCATCAGGTACTGTAAATGAATCGATATCAGTGGGTGTCATAAAATAATCTTCAAAGTAAAACTCAGAATCACTGTGCTGAACCTGAAACACAGATGCTAATCCCGGCAGTACATCATGCTGGTAAAAATGCGGTTCATATTTTTGATCGGCACACGAAGTAAAAATCAAAAATAAGCAGAAAACGAGCAGAATTTTGAACAGTTTGTTGTGATACATCCGTCAGCAATTACTCTGTTGAACTTATAGATTCCGGTTTGTTTGATGATTCTCTTAGTTTTATTTCCGGTGTATACACCGTATGTGAAATCTTTTTATCATTATTGTCTATCCTTTCGAGAAGGTATTCTGTAGCTATACTTCCCATTTCATACATTGGCTGAGCAACCGTACTTAACCCTATATATTCAGAAATAGCAAGGTTATCGTAGCTGATTAGCGGAATATGAACACCAGCCTCTTTCATAGCTTTGAGAGCACCAATTGATTTAATATCAGATGCTGAAAAACATGCATCAGGCAGAGGATCCATGGCCAGTAATTTTTTCATCGCCTGATATCCGTTTTTTTCTGAAAAACCATCACGGTATGAACTATCACCGGTTACAATAAGATTCTCATCAAATTCAATTCCTGAATCCTCAAGAGCTTTTTTGTAACCTTCAATTCTTTTGATAATTGGCTTTGAGTTCTCCAAAGCAGAGATCATAGCAATTTTTTTGTAGCCTTGATCTACAAAATGTTTTGTAGCTGCATAGGCTCCATGTTTGTCATCAACATTAACAGAATCAAAATCTTTATGCCAGTCATCAACAATCACAATCGATTTAGAATACCGTTTCAGGCTTTTCCACTTTTCATCCGAAAAATGAATGGATATAAAAATATAACCTTCGGCAACTTGTCTTTTTAACAGATGTTCAGCCTGTGCAAAGAGATCTTCGTCCGATTTAATATTGATGATGTTCAATTCGTACTCATGATTGGAAAGCTGATCCTGGATACCGGCAAGCACTTCCATAAAAAAGTAATTGGATATAACCGGAACCACTACTGCAATGGTATTTTTCTTTTTACTTGCCAAACCCTGGGCAAATGCCTGCGGATGATAACCCATTTCATCTGCAAGCTTTAGTACTTTTTCCCTGGTTTTACTTCTTACCCTTCCGGTATCATTAATAACACGTGATACTGTAGCTATGCTAACATCAGCTGCTTTAGCAATATCGTAAATTGTTATTCCCAAATTATTACTCCTTTCTGTTTAAGATTTGTTCATAAATCACAAACTTCTGGTTTATTCAATGCATCCCTGTATTTAATCCAAAATAACCACACAATTTACAACATGTTAGTGTGTTTGAATTATTAAGTATTTGTAAATGACATCTGAAAGCGCCAAAGATGTCAGGAAAATGCTCTAAACGCTCATTTTAATCACAGTACATCAAAGCCAACATGATTGATTATGAAAACCGCATTTTTTCATTGTATTAATGTAAGCGTTTTCATAATATACGAGTGTAAGCGTTTTCATAAAAACTTAAATAATCATCTCGTCATTTACTATAAGCAAACAGATTTTTTCTGATCTCAAAATTCAATAGTTTAATAGATGGGAAAAGCGCTTTCTGATGAATTTTCAATCTACCAAATCTTAAAACAAAAACTGAAAGGCTGAACATATGAAGTTAAAACAGTTACTTGGTTCTGCTCTGTTATTATCTTTTACGCTTTTGGCGAGCACAGCATTTGCTCAAGATATGCATACAGTAAGCGGAATTGTTACAGAAGACGATACCGGAATGCCTCTACCGGGTGTTAATATTACCATTCAGGGCGAACCGGAACGCGGTACCACTACTAACATGGATGGTGAGTACACAGTACGCGTAGCGAATCCTGATGATGTTCTAATTTTTACATTTATCGGATTTCTACGGCAGGAAGTACCTATTGAAGGAAGATCCGAAATTAATGTTGAACTTATAAGTGATGTTGCTGCACTTGACGAATTAATTGTTATCGGTTATGGTGTAAGGCAGCGGCAGGATAATACAGGTTCTGTTAATACCATAAGCACAAGAGATTTTAATCCGGGTGCAATTACCTCACCTCAGGATCTGTTCCAGGGCCGGGCTGCCGGTGTTGAAGTCACCTCAGCCGATGGTGCTCCCGGTTCAGGTGCGACTATTCGAATTCGTGGCGGTTCATCACTTAGTGCAAGTAACGAACCACTCTTTGTTGTAGACGGTATACCTTTGGATGATGCCGGTATATTCGGTATGAGAAACCCTCTGAATACTATCAACCCTAATGATATTGAAAGTATAACCGTACTTAAAGATGCATCAGCTGCAGCCATTTATGGTTCACGTGCATCTAACGGTGTTATTATTATTACCACCAAACGTGGCGAAGCAGGCCAGGATCTTGAAGTAGCTTACACCGGTAACTTCTCTTACCAGGTAAACAGAAACACCGTTGATGTTTTTTCTCCGGATGAGTTTCGGGCAATTGTAAACGGTTTCCCGAACTTTAACCAGCCGGCTCGAGACAGGCTTGGCAATGCTAACACCGATTGGCAGGATGAGGTTTTTAGAAATGCATTCAGCCAGGATCACAGCCTTAGTTTCACCGGTTCTACACGGGCAATGCCTTATCGTTTCTCACTTGGCTTTTCAGGTAATCAGGGTGTTTTACGTACCGATAGCAATAACAGGCTAACCGGTTCCGTAGCTTTGAATCCTCAATTTCTTGATGGAGACCTGAGAGTTAATTTGAATCTTCGCGGTATGAGAATTGATAACGACTTTGCAGATCAGGGTGCGATTGGTGCTGCAGTTACATTTGACCCTACACAATCTGTGATGGCTGATGATGTTGCTTTTGATTATGGCGGTTATTTTACATGGCTTGACGGTGACGGACGAAGAATACCGATTGCTCCAGCAAATCCGGTTGCACTTTTGGAACAGCGAACAGATCAATCATCCGTTCACCGGGCACTCGGTAACCTCCAGCTTGATTACGACCTGCCGTTTTTGAATAATGTAACAGCTACTGTAAATGCAGGTTTTGACTACTCGGATATCGGAACCGATCTGCTTGGTTTTATTTCAAGCGATGGACAAGTTCGCGTGCCTGAAAATGCAGCGTTTGCATGGGGTGGTGATGGTGAAAATGATGCAAGAGGATCGATGACTGATTACACACAGCGAAAAGAAAATCAGGTTCTTGACATCTACTTCAATTATTCTGATGAATTCCCCGGCATCCGCAGTGAACTTGACTTCACCGGTGGTTACTCATGGGAATATCATTTTGAAAGTGGCAGTAATTTCTCAAGAAGTGCCAACAGCATAGGCGGTGAGCCTGTGAGTATCTTTAATGATACAAGGTTTGCAACCGAATACTACATTGTATCTTTCTTCGGGCGTGCAAACTACACATTTAACAACAGATATCTGTTTACGGCTACCCTTCGTAATGATGGAACCTCAAGATTTTCTGAAGATGAAAGATGGGGCCTCTTCCCTTCATTTGCTTTTGCATGGAGGCTTCATGATGAGTCCTTCCTTCGCGATGTAGAATGGTTAAGAGAACTAAGGCTCCGATTGGGATATGGAGTAACCGGACAGCAAAGAATCGGACAGGGCAACTATCCGTATCTTGCCCGTTACACACTTGGCGAAGAGACTGCATCTTATCAATTTGGTAATGAGTTTGTACGCACACTGCGACCTGAAGGCTTTAATCAGACACTAAAATGGGAGGAGACAACTACGTACAATATTGCTATTGACTACAGCATTTTTGATGAGCGATTCTTCGGTTCACTTGAAGTTTACCAGCGTACAACAGATGATCTGTTGAATGTGATACCCGTTCCTGCCGGAACCAACTTCACAAACCGTATTCTTTCTAACGTAGGCTCGCTGGAAGTGCGTGGTATTGAATTTGACCTTACCAGCAGAATTCTTTCTACTGAAGACATGTTCTGGCAGGTAAGCTTCAACATGGCTTATAACAAAGATGAAATTAAAAGTCTTACAGTTGTTGATGATCCTGCATTTGCAGGTGTACTTGTTGGAGGTATTGCCGGTGGTGTAGGTAATACAGCACAAATACACAGTGTGGGGCATCCCCGAAGTACATTCTATCTGCTTGAGCAGATGTATGATCAAAATGGACGACCCATAGAGGGCATGTATGTAGATCATGGAGCCGGAAATAACTCAAGCTCTGATGATAATCTCAGACGACTCCGAAGCCCGGCTCCCGATTTTTCCTTCGGCCTGAGCTCTCGTTTTGAGTATCACAACTGGGATGCATCCTTCTCTGCAAGAGCAAACGTCGGGAATTATGTTTATAACAACGTTGCTTCGAATAATGGTGCTTTGAATGATATGAGAAGTGCCGTTGGATTCCTGAGAAATGCAACTACAGGACTCGCCGAAACGTTATTCAGTAATCCGCGATACTTATCAGATTTCTACCTGGAAGATGCATCGTTTATTAAACTTGATAACGTAAGCGTTGGATACACGTTCCATCAGTTCCTTGATACCGTATCATCATTCAGAGTATCAGCAACTGTTCAGAATGTATTCACGATTACCGGGTACAGCGGACAGGATCCTGAAGTATTTGGCGGGATTGACAATAATCTATATCCACGGCCAACTACATTTGTACTGGGCCTGAACCTTATTTTTTAATTACAACAGATAAACACAGAATATTATGTTTACCAAAAAATATTCATTGATACTATTCTTACTCGCCGCCTTTGTTATGGCAGCTGCAGTATCCTGTACCGGCGATTTGAATACATCACCAATAGATGAAAGAGTAACCACCTCTGCCGACGTATACGATACTCCTGATGATTTCCGTCAGGTGCTTGCAAAGCTATACGCCGGATATGCAACCACCGGGCAGGAAGGCCCTGCCGGTAACCCAGACATTCAGGGAATTGACGAAGGATTTTCTCAGTATGTAAGGCAATATTGGGTGCACCAGGTACTGTCAAGCGATGAGGCTGTAGTAGCCTGGAATGATCCCGGTTTGCCTGATTTTAACACACAGTCATGGGGAGCCAATAATGATTTCGTGATGGGTATGTACAGCCGGATATTTTACCAGGTTGCACTGACCAACGAATTTATTCGTGAAGCAAACCGACGTACAGAGCCTGTTATTCAGGGTTTTAAAGCTGAAGCCAGGTTCCTCCGTGCATTAACCTACTGGCATGCACTCGACCTGTATGGCGGTAACGTTCCTTTTGTGACTGAAGATGACCCGATTGGAGCTTTCCTGCCACAACAAACCAACGCACAGGATTTGTTTAACTACATCGAATCTGAATTGCTTGATCTTGTTGACAATCTTCCTGATCCTCAGGATAATGAATATGGCCGCGCAGACAAAGGCGCTGCCTGGATGGTGCTTGCAAAGTTATATCTGAATGCAGAAGTATATATAGGGCAAAATCGTTACTCGGAAGCATTGCAATATGCAGAACTGATTGTAGATCATCCTGCTTACGAACTTGCCGAAAACTATGAGCATCTTTTCCTGGCAGATAACGACCGTCCTGAAATTCAGAGAAGCATCATCTTCCCTATCCGGTTTGATGGAGACCGAATCAGAACATTCGGCGGCACCACATTTATTATTCATGCCGGCGTTGGCGGCGATATGAGTGCAGCAGATTTTGGAATTGGTGGCGGCTGGCAGGGACACAGGGTAACTCCTCAGCTTGTTGATAAGTTTGACGAAGACAATGACGGTCGTGCACTGTTTTTCACTGACGGTCAGACAAAAGAGATTGACGACATTGGTCAGTTTACAAGCGGATATGCTTCCACAAAGTGGAAGAATGTAACATCTCAGGGTGTGCCCGGTAAGAACTCTGGATTTGCTGACACTGACTTCCCAATGTTCCGGCTGGCTGATGCTTATCTGATGTATGCTGAAGCACACTTGAGAGGCGGAGGCGGTTCAGCAAGCAGAGCTGTTGACCTGGTAAATGAACTGCGCGAAAGAGCATATGGTGATAATTCAGGTAACATTACCGCCGGTGATCTTACACTTGAATTCATTTTGGATGAACGTGCCAGAGAATTATACTGGGAAGGACACAGACGTACCGACCTGATTCGTTACGGGTTGTTTACAACAGCCGATTACGTTTGGGCATGGAAAGGTGATGTACAGGAGGGTGCAGCAACGAACGACAGATACAATGTGTTCCCGCTGCCTGCATCAGATGTAAACGCCAATCCAAACCTGGTACAGAATAAAGATTATTGAGTTGTTGCCGATGAATCGGTGCATAAGAGTTGATCATGCTTAGTGATCATCCACGAAAAAGCCTGTTCGATTTATTTCGGACAGGCTTTTTACTTTTCATCGTCATATCTCTTTAGTTTTTTTAAAAACAATTCAGATGATTTTTTTACCGCCTCTTTATCCTCATCCGATTTTTTATTGTCGTACATATTAACCATGAAGTTAACACGGCCGCTGTCATTAAAGGTTTCCCTCTGCTTATCCACAAAGTTCCAGTACAGATAGTTAAACGGGCACGCCTTCTCCCCAGTTTTCTTTGTTACACTGTACTCGCAATTCTTACAGTAATCGCTCATTTTGTTGATGTAGTTGCCGCTGGATACATAAGGCTTTGATGCCAGCACTCCGCCATCGGCAAATGTACTCATCCCTAAGACGTTCGGCAGTTCCACCCATTCATAAGCATCCGCATAAGCAAACCAAAACCACCTGTTCAGTTCCCGCGGATCGGTTTCTGTGAGGTTACTAAAGTTGCTTAATATCATTAATCGCTGTATGTGATGTGAATATGCCTCTTCAATCACCGGTCTGATACTCTCTTCCATACATTTCATTTTAGTTTCGCCGGTCCAGTACATTTCGGGCAGCTTTTCCTTGAAACCAAAATGGTTGGCATTCCTCACATCAGGCATCATCGCCTCATAATATATTCTGATATATTCTCTCCATCCAATGATCTGTCTTATGAACCCTTCCACTGAATTTAATCTTGCATTTCCTTCTTCGTAGGCAGTTACAGCTTTTTCACAAACTTCTGCCGGCAGCAGTAATCCATTATTCAAATAAAAGGAAAGTTGTGAGTGAAATAATTTGTGATCACCGGTTTTCAGTGCGTCTTCATACGGACCAAATTCATCCAGCCGGTGCTCAATAAAGTTTTCGAGCAATTCAAGTGCTTGTTCTCTTGTGACAGCGTAAG
>SLAU01000094.1 GCA_007126675.1 Balneolaceae bacterium | reverse complement strand
GATGACGCTAATCCATAAAATAAGGAGGCATGGCGCAGCGGCGTTCGCCGCTGCGCCATGCCTTTTATATTGGTTGAGAACGTCATTCTGAGCTGTGCGGTGTATTTCCGCACAGCGAAGGATCCATTGACGTCAATTGGCAAAAACTCTGAGGGGTGCGCCTTTCAGGGTTTATTTTCGTGTTGCACTTATTACTTGAACTCAGAATTTTTAATCGATAAGAGTTTCGCGGTGGATCCTTCAACGTGTGGAAAAGCATCACACGTTTCAGGATGACGTGATCGTGCCGGGTGGGGAAAAGCATGTCATTGTGAATCAATATTTTACCGAAAATCAGGGTATCACCATTGTAAAGGTGAACAGTAGACTCCCTCCTTGCGGCGTGCAGTTCGCCGGAGGGAGGGTTGGGGTGGGTCTGAAAGGGCTGGGAGCTAATCTGTTTTTGGTAGTTGTCCGGTGCTTCTCCGGCAGAAGGATCCCTTACCCACCCTTAGCGACGAATACGGATTTGTACATTTAGCAAAGTCATTATCAAAGAAATAACACCCGGCAAACTTCCCCCAAGAAAATCCAATTATTCTCCGTACCTTTGTGCCGTTCAACTGATTTTCTACACCCCTCGATATGAGAGAGGCCCGGTAAATGAGGCCTGTTTTGCACACGGTAAGGCATTTCTGACATTAAAATTGTTACGGATAAAAGAGAGAGTCAGACCTTATATATACCCTAAAACAGATTTATTACAATGAAAAACTCTGCTTTTTCGGAGCTGGGAATTCAGCCCGAAATATTGAAAGCGATAAATGAAATGGGCTTCGAAGCCCCCACATCTATCCAGTCGAAATGTATTCCTGCAATCCTTGAAGGAAAAGACCTTGTAGGACAGGCTCAGACCGGAACAGGAAAAACCGCCGCATTTGGTATTCCTGCCATTCAGCAGGCTAACAAAGGATCAAAAATTCCGAGTGTGCTGATTTTATGTCCCACCCGCGAGCTAGCCATCCAGGTTACCGGCGAGCTGATTAAACTGGCACGCCACACAAACGGAGTATTTACCGTACCGGTGTATGGAGGACAGCCAATCAGCCGCCAGCTGAAGGCACTTAAGAAAGGTGCACAGATTGTGGTTGGAACTCCCGGCCGTGTAATCGACCACCTGAAGCGCGGTACGCTGCGGCTCAACAATCTTCAAAAGCTGATTCTTGATGAGGCCGACGAAATGCTGAATATGGGCTTTCGCGAAGATATTGAAAAGGTTCTGGAATACACCGAAGGCAAAGCGCAAACCGTGATGTTTTCGGCCACGGTGCCAAAAGCGATTAAACGGCTGATGGAAAAGTTTATGACCGACCCGGAAATGGTGCGGGTAGAGGGTCGCGCCGAAACGGCCGAGCATATCGAGCAATACTCGATGGAAGTGCGCGATTCGATGCGTACCGAAGCGATCAGCCGTGTGCTGGATATGAGTGAATTCCGGCTTACACTGATTTTCTGCAACACCAAACGTCAATGCGATACCCTGGTTGAAGAACTGCAGGCACGCGGCTACACCAGCGATGCACTGCACGGCGATATGAGCCAGAATGTACGCGACAAAGTGATGGAAAAATTCCGGAAGCGAAAAATTGATGTGCTTGTAGCCACCGATGTGGCCGCACGCGGAATTGATGTGGATGAGATCGATGCGGTATTCAATTACGATATCCCGCAGGATCCGGAATACTACGTACACCGAATTGGCCGGACCGCCCGTGCGGGACGCGAAGGTGTGGCGATCACTTTTTATGCCGGACGCAAAAGACGGCGACTTAAAATGATTGAAAAGCAGATCCGCACCAAGCTGGTTCCGCTCTCCATGCCATCTGTAAAAGATGTGCGCGATTCAAAAAAAGGAATTCATCTCGAAAACATCGTAAAAACCCTGGAAGCCGGCGGACTACGCGAATATATCGAAGAACTCGAACCGCTCCTTGAGGGAGATTACACCGCGATTGAAGTTGCGGCGGCGCTATACAAGATGAGAATAGAGTCTTGAGATATGAGTCTTGAGTCGTGAGGATTTTCTCATGACTCACGACTCACGACTAATTAGGTACTAAAAACAAAGCATTTACAAAAAACAACTTCCCGTTTTCCCAGAAGCCGCGGAACAGGGGATTGTCGATCATGTAAACCACTTGTCCTGATCCCGCATTTTGCACGCCGAAGGTAAGTGTGTTCTCGAGGTTATCTTTTGCACGATGGCCAACAAATCCGCTCATGTGCGCATATTCCTGTACGGTGCCCACATTCCAGCCGCTGCCCAGGAAATCGTAGGCATCAGCGCCGACCTTAATAGAGAAATACTCATCACCATAACCGAATGCGAGGGGATGGGTGTTATCGAGCGTAGTGCGATAGATCGCTCCGGGTGCCCGGTCGCTGGTAGCTTCACGGATTCGGTCCGCATAAGTGCGCAGACGGGCATCGGTGCCATCTTCTTCTGCCTGCTCAGAGGAAGTTTTCCTGCTCAGTTCACTGCCATCCATCCGGCTGATTACCCCGTTGGCATTCCCCATCACAATCAACGTACCGCCGCCGCGTACCCAGTCCATCAGCCGGCTTTGTACGCCTTCCGTAAGCTGGTCGCTGTAACCCCCGCTTGGCAGTACAATGGTGTTGTAATCGCTCAGATCAGCCTGACCCATATGATGCGTGTGCAGCATGGTTGCGGGGTAGTTCAGCTGCTGATCCATAAAGTGCCAAACTTCACCGGCCTGCAGCGATGAGGTGCCCTCACCAATAAATACGGCAATTTCAGGCTTTTCGATAAAGCGTACATTGGCTGATCCAAAATCTACACCGGTTTCAACAAATCCGGTGGATGCACCGTGAACCGTGCGGGCGTGATTCTCTGCTGCTTTTTGGATGATCTCATCAAACCGCTCGCCAAGCCGCCGGTTGTTTTCGCGGGTGATGATCAGTGTGCCGCGGTCGAATTCTTTTCCGTCAACACGGAGCGGCTCAACCGTAAAACGGCTTTTCACATCATGGCGGGTGATTTCGGCAAGGAAACGGGCATCATCCATGGAGTTCCATGGCAGCACGTACGCATAGGGAGTTTCGGTCCCGGTCATTTCAAAGCTTCGGAATTCATTCGCCGAAACATTAGCTCTGGGATTGATACGATTTTCGATGGCGTATCCTTCAAGGCCGAATCGGTAGTGAGCCTCCCATGCGGTAATATCGTAAGTAACCGAATCGGCAAGCTCAGGGTTGGGCTCAAAAAATACGCGTGCCAGTGTGGATTTTGGCTGGTATGCACTTATGATGATATCATCAGCTTCAACCTGGACACGGCTGGTGGTTCCCGTCCGGTAATTGAAACCTTCTGCTCGTGTGGATGAACCGGCACGGCCATATCTTATGTCGTGCGTATCCAGGAATGAAAGCAGGTTGAAGATTTTGTCGGGATGGTTATCTGCTTTCACCACAAAGGTTTTGTACTGACCGTCCGGATTATTCATTCCGCGTTCAAACTTTTTGGCGAATTCTTCCACCACGCGGTCAGCATGTTGCGCGGTAACCTCTACGGTCGAGAGGCCTGTGACGGTGTGATTACGAAGCCTGTGGGCCAGCGTCAAAGTATCGCCTTCCTGCGTAATAACGGCAGCACCGCCAAGCGAATGCCCCGCCTGCTCGTAAGTCATCCCGATGGCACCATTAAATGTGGGCCAGGTGTCGCCGTAGCTTGGATAGAACAGATCAAACCGCTCGCGGGTAAAGTAGTGCCATCCCTGTTCATCAAAATAACGGATATTATTTTCGCCGATGGTGGTTTGAAATTCTCGCTGCCAATCGGTAATCGCTTTGTGAAACGGCTCGGCTGCAGGTGCAAAGTAGTAGGGGGCATTATAACTCTGCTCGTGGAAATCGACATGTACGTGGGGCATCCATTTCTGATAGATTTCTCCCCTCTGTTGTGATTCGAGCTGTGTTTGCCAGGCCCAGTCACGGTTCAGATCAAAATAGTAGTGGTTTGATCGTCCGCCCGGCCAGGGTTCATGGTGTTCGCGGGCGGGCAACTGCGGAGCATATTCCGATCCCACGATTCCGGTAAACCAGTTTACGTAGCGGTCGCGTCCGTCAGGGTTCAGCATCGGATCAATAATGACCACACTTTCAGCAAGCCATCCGGCGGCTTCATCATTATCCGGTCCAACCAGTTTGTAGAGCGTATTCATGGCCGCTTCGCTGCTCGAAGTTTCATTCCCGTGGATATTGTAACTGAGCCAGGTGATTGCCTTAGTGTTAGGAGTTGGCTCACCATCCATCAACCCGGTAAGTTTCAGGTTGTTGGTGCGGATCTCCTCAATATTTGCCTGGTTGGCCGGCGTTGTAACTACCAGGTACACCAATTCACGGTGCTGGTTGGTTTTGCCGTAATGATGAAGGGTCACCCAATCCGACTCTTCAGCCACATGCTCAACATAACTGAGTACACGATGGTGCGGTGTGTAGCGGTCACCCAGTGTATATCCAAGAAACTCTTCAGGGGATTGAACCTGGGCGGTTAAAATTTGCGGAAGCGTGAAAAAAGCCAGTAATACAGAAGCCAATAGCGAACGGAAGAACATAAGCTGATAAACTGTTTTTAAAATTAAAAATGTTGGGAAACATACTTAAATCCGGACTTTGCTAAAAGAGGTGGAAACAGTTTATTACAAGAATTGCTATGAAATTTAACGTGAACTTGAAAAAAGTGGTTTGGTGAAGAGTCTGTCACTGACAAAATAAAGTGTAAAATTGCAGCCCCACCATAAATATCGTCATGCCACGCCCCGGCGTGGCATCTCCTTCCTATATCAACAGCAGTAGATCCCGGATCTTCGCTAGCGCTACGTCCGGGATGACGCCCTTTTTGGACATTCTGCTCGTTACATTTCAATGTTTTTTCTGATCGGGCTGATATTATTCTCAGATTTTCTTCCTTCAACCCTGAACAGGCGAATGGGATCTTCTTTCCCGGCCATTTGAAGTGATGAAACCTCTTCAACCTCAACCAGATCAGAAACATTTTTGTAGGTGGGCTCGCTGATAAGAATTGTATTAGGTGTTGATTTGGCCTCCTTCTCAATCTTTGAAGCTGTATTCACCGCATCACCTATTACGGTGTATTCGATATGGTCATTCGTTCCAACGTTGCCAACAACTACCTCGCCGGTATTAATGCCAATTCCAATTTCAACCTTTTGGCCAATTAACGGTTCATATTTTTTATTGAACTCTTCGAGGGCATCAAGCATGTCCAGAGCACAATTAACAGCATTTTCCTGGTTGTGCATGTGCGATACCGGGGCACCAAATAAGGATAAAATACCGTCACCAATAAATTTATTAACAGTACCGTGATTAACACTAACCGGTTTGCTTACAATTGACCAAAACTCATTCAGAAACAACACTACATCAGAAGGCGTTAAACTGCCGGCTATTCTTGAGAATCCGCGGATATCAGCAAACAGTATGGAAATTACACGGGTTTCACCCTGAAGCAGTTCGTTGTCATCATAAGATAGTGTTTTCGAAACTGCCTGCTCGGGAACATATCTGTTAAATACTTCCATGATACGCTCTTGCTCAGAGTCTTTTCGTTTCAGTTTATTAAGCAAAGAACTGTTTTCCTGCTTAAGCTGATATTGATTCACTGCCGTGGCCAGAATCTGGATGATCTCATCCACTTCAGCATTTCTTCGAAGAAACATGTGGATTCTGCCGGAACGGGCGGCTGCTTCGAGGTTACTGCTGGTTGTTTCGGTGACCTGGACAATTGAAATGATATCAGGATATTCCTGGCGAATACTTTCAAAGAACTGAAAGCCGGTCATGTCAGGAAGGCGCTCACCGGTCAGTACCGCCTGTATTGAGTATTCCATAATAGTTTGAAAAGCTGATTTGGAATCGTGGGCGGTAAATACATTGAAGTAAGGCAGCAATTCTTCTCTTATAGCTGCCAATGCAGCTTTTTTATTACCTACAAGTAGTATGTTTCCTTTCTGATGAAGCATTTATTTATACATCCAAATTTTTCCCCGGTTAGTTATTTTCAGAGCAGGATTTTTGGATAATGATTTTAACATTTCGAGAAAAGTAGCTATCAAAAACTTTATATCCAACAGTTTAGAGCATTTTAATACTTGCTGAATCTTTGTTTTTGGGGCTTAAACAATGATTTTCAAAACTGCCAAATAATAAATTTTAATATTAAACTGTAGATGTGCAAGGTTAGAAAAAACAAAAAAAGAGCTGTAGAATTTTTCTGTAAGTTCACTAAACTCGGTTGCCATAAATCCGGGATCGGTTTAAAAGGGGATTTTCACGATTTTCTTTTTGGCAAATAATTCTAAATTTTTAGCTCTGAATCATCGAATTTGTTGGAAAACAGATAATCAATAAATCATTAAATTATTTCTAATTCCCTGATTAGCTGTGCAATTTGTATTTTTTATAAAAATAAGAGCAATAACTCCATTTGCCATTGCTCCTGCTCCGTTTGTATTTAATGTATGAGAAACTCCAGACTCATAAAACTATATGTTTTTAGCATCGCTGCTTTGCTGATGAGCGGGCTGATATTTGATGTCAATTCGAAAATCCTATCACCAGAATTAATATTGCCTGGGCAAAGCTCTGCTGCATCCAGCGAAGAAATTGAGGGGCTGCGTTCAGCAGAGCCTGATACCGTCATTTCAGGGCGGAACTACAGGCCGATGCCCGACAGGCTTGAAAGGTATCAAGAATCGCATTTGTTGGGGATGCAACAATTTGAAATGGAAGGCCCCATATTTCTTACCGCTGGTGTTAGTGGCTTCAGCGGGCCGTTTGCCCCCGCAAACTGGACATTTGATGCGGATGATGGTGATGGAAGCGTAGACACTTCAGGTGCCCCGGATTCAATCACTCTTTTTGGTTCTGATGATGGCTCGAACACGGGAAATAACACAACTTTTTGTATCGATATACCGGGGGCTAATGATGGCATTCTGCAGTTCGGGTGGGATTATGAAACATTGGATGTGGATGGCCCATCATGGGACCCTTTTGGATATGCAGTGAATGGAACCATTACTCAACTTACCGATGATGACGGCGCAAATGAACAATCAGGTTCTGTAAATATTTCAATAGATGCCAGTGATAATTTCTGTTTTGTTGCGAACTCTGTTGATAATCTCTTTGACCGCTCAATCACAATACTCAGCAACTTCAGCTTTGAACCTACTCTTGATGACACTTTCACAACCTCCGGAACATGGACAGCACCTCCTGGCGTAACAGAAATTACAGTTGAGGCATGGGGCGGCGGTGGAGGTGGAGCTGCACCCAGTGGAAATACAGGACATGGCGGTGGTGGAGGAGGTGCATTTGCCATGCAGGTAATACCCGTTAGCCCGGGAATAACATACAGCTTTACCGTGGGTGCCGGCGGCAGCCCCGGAAGCGATGGGGGAAATTCATTTTTTGAGGATGGCAGCGATCTATTCGCCGCAGGTGGGGCCAGCGGCAACGATTCTTCAGGTGGTGCAGGCGGAAGTGCTGCTGCAAGCACCGGTATGACAACGTTTTCAGGTGGAAATGGTGGAGAAGGAGTTTCTGGAGGGCCGACAAATTCAAGATTTGGAGGTGGCGGTGGTGGATCGGCTTTCACCACAACTAACGGAGTAAATGGCGGTGACGGGTCTGGTTCATCTCCCGGATCGGGTGGAGACGGAACCGGAAGAGGCGGAGACGGTGGTGACAGAAATACACTTGACGGAGAAGACGGTGAGATTCCCGGTGGTGGCGGTGGTGGTGGCGGCCAAAACACAAGCAGTGGTAATGGTGCCAACGGCCAGATCATAATAAGTTATACTTTGCCGCCCCAGCCTGACCCAGATCAAACTACAATTAATGCTGATCCGGACGAGATTTTGGCCAATGGAACATCATCTTCTCTGATCACTGTACAGGTAATTGACGAAAATGGTGATATAATCACCTCAGGTGGTGCAACGGTTACACTTTCAGCCACGGATGGAACGCTCTCAGGCGTTGCCGACAATAACGACGGCACATATACAGCCACCCTTACCTCATCTACCGATCCGGGATTTGTTACGATTTCCGGAACCGTGAACGGTGGCCCGATTACTGATACTGCGGAAGTTATTTTTAGCCCTGAAGCCGGAGCTATCTATTTCAGCCGGCAGAGCGGAGATTTCAGCGATCACGACAGCTGGTCGTTTACCGGCCACGATGGCGGCCCTGCCGGATTTATACCCGAAACGTTCGATGTGGCTTTCATAGGCGGGGACAGCGGAACCGATCATTTTATTACACTTACATCAAACATTACTCTCAACGATCCGGGTAGCATCACCATTACAGATACTGGAAACGGAGCCGGAGTTCTTGAAACAGGCGGGTATACAATTTCGGGAACGGGAACCTTTGAACTTGAACCGGGCGGCAGCCTCGGCATCGGATCACCTGATGGTATTTCTGAAAGCGGAAGCAGCGGATCGGTTCAAACAACTGTGCGTTCGTTCAGTGCACAGGCGAACTATCTGTACAACGGCACCATCGCCCAAAATACAGGTTCCGGGCTGCCTGTGGATATGAACCATCTTGAGATCAATAATCCGGAAGGGGTAACCGCAGGCCAGTCTTACAGGGTAAACGGAACACTGTTTCTTACAAACGGATCTTTCACCATCGGCGATGGGCTTTCCCTTATCGCAAATACAAAAGATGTAGGGGCAGGAGAATTGATTTACCAGCTCCAGATTGCGGGCCAGCCGGGATATCGCCTGCTATCGGCACCTGTTGCTTCCAGTTTTAATAATTTTTTGAGCGGTGTTCTCACCCAGGGATTTCCCGGCGCATCGCTGGCAGGCGATCTTCAGCCGAATGTTTTGTGGTACGACGAAACCAATCCCGGCACCGATAACCAGCGATGGAGGGCTCCCGGCAACGCATCAGGCCAGGTTGTGCCCGGCCGGGGTTATCACGTATTTATGTTTGGTGATGTGCCGGACGACAGCCGTTATAATGACCCTCTTCCTTACCTGGTTGAGGTGAACGGTTTGGAGCATGAGGGCAGCGGTGCAGAGATCGATCTGAACGTAACTTATACTGCAGAGGCTGATACAGGCTGGAATCTCGTTGGAAATCCTTATGGAGCAGCGATCGATTGGGAACATCCGTCATGGGCCAAAACCAACATTGACCCCACTATTTACGTCTGGGATCCGAACACCAATCAGTATCTCACCTGGAACGGCAGCGCGGGAGATATCGATAATGGTATTATTGCCCCGTTCCAGGGGTTTTGGGTAAAAGCCAGTGCTGAAAACCCGGAACTGGTTGTCAGTGAAGAGGCCAAAACATTTGGCGGGTCGTTTGCCGGAAAGCAATTTCAGGACAAAAATCAGGATATTCCCACTATTTCGATAAATGCCAGGTATTCCCGAAGATATCAATCAACGGCACATTTTACCTTTAGTGAAGAGGGTACTTACGGCCTTGACCGAAAAGACGCCTACAAACTACTGCCTCCACCGGGTATCAGCGACTACCTGGAGGTATACTCTCTTACCAACAGCGATGAACGTTTGGCTATCAACAACATGCCGCGTAATTTCGGGTCAACAATTACGATTCCGTTTAGCCTGAATGCGTTTAAAGATGGATTTCCGATTACGGATGATATCGATCTGATTATCAGGGAGTTTAAAAATATTCCTGACGCATGGACGGTAGAAGTGGTGAACCTTGCTAACGGTGAACGGTTCAATATCCGTAACCAGTCATCAATTACGGTTCCAATGGATCATTTAAGCAGATCTTCTTCATCAGGCAAAGCGCATGAAACCGGTTACGAAGTAGTTACCCGCGACAGAAGCAGCCACGTTCAGTTCGAATTGATTATTGGCCCCGGAGCAGATGCGGGAGATCTTCCCAACCGTTTTGAGCTTCAGCAAAACTATCCGAACCCATTCAACCCAACAACCACCCTAAGGTTTAATCTCCCAATTGAAAGTGATGTACGCCTTGAGATTTTTGATTCTCTGGGCAGGCAGGTTGCAACTTTAATCGACGGCACACTGCCGGCAGGCAGCCACGAGCGTGTTTGGGATGTTTCAAACTTATCCAGCGGCGTCTATATATCCAGGCTGGTTACACCCAATGGCGTTTTCGTTAAAAAGCTCACTCTCTTAAAATGAGCCGTTTGGCTTAGAGGAGGTATTTTTTGGCCAGGAAGTATTGGTGTGATATTTTTGTTTCTCAATTATAAAAAAAGCAGCGGATGGCAGATCCGCTGCTGGCTAGAGTTTTTAATATTTGAATTACTTCAGTTTGGCATTCAACCCAATATCACAGTTTAGCACTGATGAAACCGGGCACCCATTTTTAGCATTCTCAGCAAGTTTATTGAACTCGTCTTCCGATATGCCGGGGACAGATGCAGTCAGGTTTAAATCAATATTTGTAATTGCATAGCCTTCACCCTGCTTTTCGAGGGTAAGTACTGCGTCTGTATTCAGTTCATCGGGCGTATATCCAGCACCGCTAAGCTGAAAACTAAGCGCCATGTTAAAGCAGCCTGCATGTGCAGCAGCGATTAGTTCTTCGGGATTGGTGCCCTGTTTCCCGTCTTCATTTTCGAACCGTAGTTTGGTTGAGTAAGGATGCTTGTCAAAAGCTTTGCTCTGAGTAGTTAATGTGCCGGAACCTTCAAGACCGGTTCCTTTCCAAACGGAATTTGCTCTGCGTTTCATAGATAAAGTTTTTTAGTTAATGTGGTTAGTACGATGTATTAAGTTAATAATTTAGAACTGTTTATCGTTCATGTTTTTTGCTGTGCAAAAAAATAAGTGCCCCATAATTTGTAAAGCATAATCACCTGGTATTAATCCCGTTTGTTTTTGAGTATTTTATCGGCGTCAAAGCATTAATAAAAATGAAATAGTGAAAATTGTGAGAGCTCTGTTATCCTTATTCTTTGGAGTCTTGCTGCTGGCTGCACCAACATTGGCCCAGGAGCGGATTCCACTTACCATATTACACACCAATGATGAGCATTCACACCTGATTGCGCATCCGGCAGTTAACGATCACCCCGAATACGAAAACCCTGCTATTGGCGGATTTGCACGTCTTGGCGGTATGATTCGTGAAATTCGTGAGACAAAAGAAGCAGAAGGCGAACCTGTTTTAGCTTTTTCGGGCGGCGATTGGATCAGCGGCCCGGCATTTGGCTGGCTTGCATTAGGCGGACATGCAGCTGAACTGGACCTGTTGCAAAGAATGGGCTATACCGCAGTTGTGCTGGGCAATCATGAGTTCGATTTTGGAACTGAAGTGCTGGCATCATATCTGAAAACTGCCGGATACCCGGAGACTAACGGGCAAACGGCCGTACTGGGCAGTAATCATGGCATTCCGGATGATCATCCCCTGGCTGAAGCAGAGGTTCAAAAAACGGTATTACGGGATCTGGGAAATGGAATTACCGCAGGCATATTTGGTCTGATCGGAGATGATGCAGTGAGCAAAACGGCCTTTCCGGAACCGGTGGTTTTCGAAAATTACATCACAGCAGGAAAGCGTGCAGTTGAACAGCTGAAAGAGCAGGGCGCAGATATTATCATTGCCGTAACCCACTCAGGAGAGATTGAAGATCAGATTCTTGCACGTGAAGTGCCGGATATCGACGTGATTGTGGGCGGACATTTTCACCGTCCGCTCTATGAGCCGATTATTGAAGGAAACACCGTAATTGTGCAGGCAGGCTCTTATACAAGATATCTGGGAAACCTGGAATTGTACTGGCTGCCGAATGAACAACGGGTGGAAATCCGAAATCACGATAAAGGAACACCGTTTCTTTATAAACTTGATAATACGGTTCCGGTGGATGAAGAAATTGCAGAAAGAGTAGCTTACTATGAGGACGAACTGAACCGGATGGTTTCAGAGTTGACCGATGGTTTGATTACCGATATTCGGCAGACTGTAGCCGTTTCCGATTTTCCATTACAGCGTAAATATAAAAGTGAATCAGCCATCGGGAATTTTATAACAGATGCGATGCGAATTATTACCGGCGAAGTAACCGGTGAGCGTGTGGATGTGGCGGTTCAGGCGAACGGAGCCATTCGCGGAAGCGTGTTTCCAGGCACGATGGAGTGGTCGGAAGGCGAGATCTCTTTTTATGATTTGATGAATACTACAGGACTGGGTTCCGGGCCGGATGGAAATCCCGGCTATCCTGTGGTTGCGTTTTATCTGACCGGGGATGAGGTTCGTCGTGCAATGGAGATTTCCGTTCTGCTGTCTGAAATGCTTCAGGACAACTATTACCTGCAATTTTCCGGAGCGGATATGGAATACGATCCCTCACGGGCATTATGGCTGACATTTCCGGTGATCGATCAGCCTGTGCCCAGCACCCGGGCTGTGATGGATGCCCGTATTTTTGAGGGAACCGGGATTCAAAATAATGAACAGATGCGACCGCTCGGAAGGGATGACGAAACCCTGTACCATGTAGTGACAGACTACTACATTGCGGGTTTTTTACCGATGGTGGGCGAGCTGCTGCCGGGACTGATGGTGGAGTTTAAAAACCGGGAGGGAGAGATCATATCACTGGATGATGCAATTGTAATGCAAGATGAAAGCGAACTGAAAGTGTGGCAAACAGTAGCTCAATACGCTCTTTCATTCGGTAAAAATGGAGGTCCCGGGCTGCTTCCCGAAATTTATACGGAAACCGGAAACCGCCTGGTTAAAGTGGATGCACTGCCACTATGGTTTTGGCCGGGATTTATGACAGGGTTGATGTTTGTAGTTGCGGTGGTGTATATCTCGCGAAGAAAGTGAGGTTGTTGCCACTCTCCAGACCTCCAAGGTTTTAGTCACCAAAATAAATAAAAAGCAAAGTTGATCTGTGTATTTTGTGCTCTCCATGGCTAATAAATATCTCTATACGGCCGCAAAAAGAATTAATTGTAACCCGTAACGTTACACATTATATTTAATAATGATAAAATCATTCAGATCAAAAGAAACTGAGAAAGTTTTTAATCTGAAGTATTCGAAAAAGCTGCCTCCGGATATACAACAGCGAGCGTTAAGAAAGTTAAAAATGCTGGATGCAGCTGAATCGATAAATGACTTAAGAGTACCACCAGGCAACAGACTGGAGGTGCTTAGTGGTGAACGAAAGGGTCAACACAGTATTCGAATAAACAACCAGTGGCGAATCTGCTTCATTTGGCATGATGATGATGCCTGGGAAGTAGAAATTACAGATTATCATTAAATATGAATGAATTGCTATGACTGATAAATCACTAAAACCAATACATCCCGGTGAGGTTTTGAGGGAGGAATTTCTGGAGCCATTAGGTTTTAGTCAGAGGGAGTTCGCCAGAAAGGTTGGCATGACTCACACCCGACTGAACCAAATCACACTGGAAAAAAGGGCAGTAACGGCAGATACGGCATTGCGTCTTGCCAGGGCATTTGGCACAACTCCGGGCTTTTGGATGAATCTGCAAGTCCAATATGATCTTGATGTTGCAAAAAGAATAAGTGGTGATGAGATAGAAAAAGAAGTTGAGAGAGTTGTTTAAGAGGTTCTTAAAAAGTTGCCACTATCAACACCTGACAGGTTTCGAAAACCTGTCAGGTGTTAGTCTCGGAAATAAACAAAGGACAAAGTAAATCCGTGTATTCCGTGCTTTCCGTGGCAAAAAAAATCACTCTTCAAAAAAAGGATTGATCTGCTGATTGAGAATTCTATGAATTTGCCAGTCACCTCTCTTTTGCTTTATTTGTCAGTAAATATTACCCACAATCAAGACATATGAATATTTCTAATCATGTCTGTATAGCATCTCTATTTATCATAACGCTGTTGATTGCAGCTGTTTCCTGTGATTCATCTTCAGGGCCTGATCTCGTAGATGCTGAGGAAGTTGAAGTTGATTTTTTCTTTAATCTTCAACAGCCATTCGATCTTTTGTTGGGTAAAGATGCTGTACTCGAAGGGCGGATTACGGTAATTGATGAGCCGCAGGATAACGAGGTTGATGGAGTGTATATCTATCTATACAGTCTCTCGGTCTCTTCACAGGATCTGGATCTTGATTTAAGCGAAAGTCCTGTAAAACTTTATCAAATATCAGGGGAGCCGTTTGCAGCCACCGAAGATGGAGCCTCGGGCATAATTACCGTTCCACTGGCCGATGTTGTTGACAATTTGCCGGCCGAGATAGTAACCAACCAGCTTACTCCGGGAGACATAATGGGTTTACAATGGAGGGTAAGGCTTAACAACGGGCTAAAAGTAAGTGAATATTGTTCCGGGGATTCTGCTGATAATAAAAATTATTGTACCGATGTAGAAATGGTTCATTCTCTGCCCGAAGGAGCATTTACCGGTCTCTACACTTTCACGCAGCTTGATTCTTCTTCCGTGTATTTGACTGGAACTGTAGATGAACCACAACTTTTTTCGGGTATGCAGTTCGAAAGTGAGCTTGTTCCTGTACAAAATTGGTATGGTGATCAAAGAATGTTTCGTGCAGAGTACCTAAAGTTTTTGGGATACAATGTCGGTCCATTCGACTACGTGCTGAAGTTTGATGTAGCATCGGGGTCAGTAACTTTGAGAGATTTTAGGGGAACCGGATTGGGCTGTTCCACTTCTATGACTCTTGGTGCCGAAAAGGAACCCTTGAGCAGTTTTGATATGAATGATGACAGTGAATTTGTCATGGCCCTTACCGATAATACTGAAGGCGATTGTAGCTCTCCACCTGTTCAGGTACGCTTTCATGTACAGAAAACAGAGTAATTCAGACCTCCAAGGTTTACCCTTCCTGCGCTCAAGCATTTGAGGACTGGGAAAACCTTGGAGGTCTTAGTTACAGAGCACGGAATACATAGAGGGTAAAGTTTGAACAGTATACTCATTGGTAATTAAAATCTTTGTATTGTCGCATAAGAATAAGTGGTGATGATATAGAAAAAGAAGTTGAGAGAGTTGTTTAAGAGGTTCTTAAAAGTTGTCACTATCAACACCTGACAGGTTTCTAAAACCTGTCAGGTGTTAGTTACCAAAATAAACGAAGAGCAAAGTCAATCTTTTATTCCGTGCTCTCTATGGCTAAAAATGTAGTCTGAAAAATACAATATTCTAACTTAAGTGTAGTTTCATAACTACAAATTAAATATATTATGTCGATTCAAGACTACAGTTATGAATTCATTAATAGCATTCCACAACAATATCACACAACAGGTAAGCACAGGATTTTACCGGTATCTTTATAAAAAGATAAGCTGGGATCAGCGGATGCTGGCTATAAAAGGCCCGAGAGGGAGTGGAAAAACCACGTTGATGCTTCAGCAAATCAGATACGGTTTAAATCTGCCCGCTTCAAAAGCACTCTACATTACCGCCGATCATCACTGGTTTTACACTAACACATTGTATGAAACTGCAGAACAATTTTACCTGAATGGTGGCCGGTATTTGTTTATTGATGAAGTACATAAGTATTCCCGCTGGTCGCGCGAACTGAAAAATGTTTACGATGGATTTCCAGAGCTTCGAATTATTTTTTCCGCTTCCTCTGCGCTGGAAATATTTAAGGGTGAAGCCGATTTGAGCAGAAGAGTCATTCCCTACGAGTTGCCGGGGATGTCGTTCAGAGAGTATTTAAAACTGACAGGTGAGGGGGATTTTAGCGAGGTTTCTCTTCGGGGAATAGTGACAGATCATGAGAATATTGCACGGAGCGTCACTGAAAAACTCCATCCATTGCCGTTATTCCGTGAATATCTGCAAAACGGATATCTGCCGATTATAAAAGAAATCAAGAAGGACGAGTTACCTATATTGATGAATCAGATTATTAACGCTGTTGTAGAGTCAGATTTGTCGGCAATCGAGGGTTTTGACAGCGGAACAACCAGGAAAATAAAAAAACTGTTGGGTGTAATCGCTGAGTCAGCTCCTTTCAAACCAAATATTTCATCACTTGCCCGAAAACTCGATTCCAGCCGCGATTCAGTTTATGCCTGGCTTCAGTTTCTGGAGCGTGCCCGGCTTTTGAACTCCATCAGAAAAGAGAGCAAAGGTGTATCAGCCCTGCAAAAGCCTGACAAAATCTATCTTGAAAACACCAATCTCGCCTACACCCTGAAGCCCGATCCGGACAGGGGCTCGCTGAGGGAATCCTTTATAATGAATCAGCTTGTAAATGCCGGGCATGAAGTTAGTATGCCGGCAAAAGGTGACTTTATTGTTGATGGGTATACGATTGAGGTGGGTGGGAAAAATAAATCATCAGAACAAATAAAAAACTCCAAAAACCCGATTGTTGCCGCTGACGATATAGAAATTGGGTTTGGAAATAAAATTCCGCTCTGGCTTTTCGGGTTTCTTTATTAAAAATCTGAATTGTGGTAAAGTTTGCCACTATCAACACCTGATAGGTTTCGAAAACCTGTCAGGTGTTAGCTACCAAAATAAACAAAGGGCTCAGCAAATCCGTGTTCTCCGTGTCCTCCCTGTCCCTATGGGGCGTGGCTAACCCTCAAAAAGATCTGAACTTAAATAACGGTCTCCCCGGTCACAGGTAATGCAGACGATCAATCCTTCGTCTAGTTCGTTTGCCAATTTTAATGCAGCCGCAAGTGCCCCGCCGCTGCTCATCCCTCCAGAAATCCCCTCTTCTTTCGACAACCTCCGTGTCATCTCCGTAGCCTCTTCCTGGCTCACATCAATGGTCCGGTCCACACGGTCCGCTTCAAAAATAGTGGGTAAAAATTCAGGCGACCACCTCCGTATCCCCGGGATGGATGACCCCTCGGTAGGCTGTGTACCCACAATCTGAATATCCGGATTCTTGCTTTTTAAATAACGGGATACACCCATGATGGTGCCCGTAGTTCCCATTGAGGATACAAAATGGGTGATTTTCCCGCCGGTATCGCGCCAGATCTCCGGTCCGGTAGTGCGTTCGTGCATTTTGTAGTTGTCGGGGTTGCCGAACTGGTTCAGCATCAGGTAGCCATCTTCTTTCGCCATTTTTTCAGCAACCGTTCGTGAATATTCAATCGTTTTATCGCCCGGGGTAAGGATCAGCTTCGCGCCAAAAGCTCTCATCGACTTCTTTCGTTCTTCTGTAGCACTTTCAGGCATAATAAGTGTTATATCGATCCCCTTCACACTTGCGATCATCGCAAGTGCAATTCCGGTATTTCCGCTTGTGGCTTCCACAAGTTTATCGCCCGGTTTAATTTCACCTCGTTCCAGCGCACCGTTAATCATTCCAAGCGCAGCCCTGTCTTTCACACTGCCACCGGGATTTTGCCCCTCCAGTTTACAATAAATTTTGACATTTTTATTCTGTGGAATCGATTGCAGTTCAATTAACGGTGTATTACCGACCAGTTCTTCTAATTTCATTGTGGAAAGATTTTTTACTTATTCAGTATGTGTTTGATATTAAGGTTTATAATACGAAGTTTCCCAGTGGATGCTTTGCGGGACGATATAAAATCAATGAAATAAAAATGACATTGTCCAAAAGGGCGTCATCCCGGACGCAGCGTTAGCGATGATCCGGGATGCCACGCCAGGGCGTTACTGGGGATAGACCCTAGGTAACAACGCTGACAGATCCAGTCGGTGCTGTCAGGTTGTTTGATTTCACGCTAAAAACTTACAGGGCGTGGCATGACGAAATTGTATAAGGCTTTGCATTTTATGTCGCCCGAATTAATACGTGTTGTACCACCTGGGGATGCTCACGTCATTTAAAAATAATCGTATCCGTTTCTCCATCTCCTTCGGCATTGATCATTTTAGCCTGGTAATAAATTTTTGAGCCGGGTGGCACACTTTTCGTTAGCCACACATTTCCGCCTACAATGCTGTTATCACCAATTTTTGTATCTCCGCCCAGTATGGTCGCACCGGCATAGATCACCACATTATTACCAATTGTGGGATGTCGCTTTTTCCGGGCATCTTCTTTTTTAACGCTTAAACCGCCCAGTGTTACACCCTGATATACTTTCACTTTGTCACCGATTATTGTGGTCTCACCAATCACAACTCCGGTGCCGTGATCAATACAAAAATATTTACCGATCTGAGCCCCCGGGTGGATATCGATACCGGTTTGCCGGTGGGCATGTTCGGAGATGATCCGTGGGATCAAAATCACACCAAGATTAAGCAGTGCGTGTGCAATCCGGTGGGCTGATATGGCATAAAATCCCGGATAGGTTCGAATAACTTCTGCAGTGCTTTTAGCGGCCGGATCACCCCGATAGATTGCTTCAATATCAAGCAGAAGCATTGAATGAATTTCGGGCAGTTCATCGAAAAACTGATCCTCAATTCCTTTGATACCACTTTTAATGCACTGTTTATTCTGATCCAGAATTTTTCTGAACTTATGCTTCAGTTCATTCATTCTATCGGATATCTCAGATTCATTTGAATATCGCACTGAAGAAAATTCAGGAAACAGCACACCTAGCATTGTGTCAAAAAACTCAATCACTTCCTGTGGCGGCGGACACTTCATCGCATCCTTATGAGCTTCCAGAAGTGTTTCGTAAAAGGTATTCTCTTTACTCAAAACTGTATAATTTATCTGAAAATTTAGTCACTGATTATCTAAACACAGGGGGAGATGATTCCGTTTTTAAATTTCAGATATCATCTGAAGTAGATCATCTGTCTGCCCCGGTTAAATTCACCGGCTTTAATCTCATAGAAATAAACACCGCTTGCGAGATCACGCTCCATCTCCAAAGTAATATCGTGTTCACCTTCGGATAAAGTGCCGGAGAACAATTTTTGAACTCTTTTGCCAGTCATGGAATATAAATAAATCTCAACTTCCAGCTCCTCTTCCAGGGTGAAAGGAATGGTTGTGAATTTTCTGAAGGGATTCGGGAAATTTTGTCCCAGCACAAAAGGCGGCATTTCCGGTTCAAACACAGACTCTCCGGTATCCACACTGTTTCTTATATCGGGCAATAAGGTGTACAGGTTCTCGCCGGGACAGGCGGTGTTCGATACATCCCGATGGCCGAAGATAGTGGGCAGAACTTCTGATCCGCCCGGATTTACTGGTATGCTCGCTGATCCCAGCGGATCGATGCCGCGCTGATTAAACCGCCACGAAATTAATTGAATTAATGCATCCAGTGCAGCAGTTTCAGGATCTCCGACCTGCGGATTTGCTCCAGGCTCAAACTGGCCAAGAAGGGCGATGCCGGTGCTTTGGCTGTTGGAGTTTCCGGCATGTGCTCCGCGCACATCGGTGGTTTCGAGCCAGGGATTATATCTGCCCTGGTAAATATTTCCGTTGTGATCGATCACGAAATTATAACCGATATCCAGCCAGCCGTTGTCGTTTACGTGCCAGTCCCAGATCTGACGAACTACCTGTGCCGGATTTGATGGCGAATTGGCAGTTACCGTGTGGTGAACTGCTGCATGTGTGATGCTGATTTGCTGCGGCGAATAATCCGGTTCAAGCTCACCCGGCGGCAGATCGCCCCACCAGCCTGAGCGGCTGATGATTGCAGGCATTTCCGGATCTACCAATTTTATGCGGTTTTCTTCATTTGAATCGGATTCAGTCTCTGCCCGGGCATCTGCGGCTGTTACAGTCAGGTAGGAGATTGTGGTTTGTTCCGGCGCGGTGATTTCAATTTCAAACCGCTCGTGTGCGCTGCCATCTGGCGTTACATATAACATGGCCCAATAGAGGCCGGAGAGAGAGTCGGCAGGTTCAATATATCCTGTGGTGTAAGTCCATTCAGGGCGAGGCTGATCATCTGTCCATGACCGGACTTTAATGATAAACTCAGCGGCAACGGCTTCACTTCCATCCGTATCCCAGCCGATGGCTAATCCGGTAAACGGCTTCGGTGATTCGGTTTTGAAACTGTACGTGATCTGTTCACCTGTACGCAGGGCATCACTGACGGTTAGAAGATCTTCGTGCCATTCAAAAGAGGTGCCCGGTAATCGATTGTCAGAATCAAGCAGTGCTGTTTGCGTCTGGCCAGAAACCTGTACGAAAGTCTGTGCAAAAAGATCAGAAAATGAACCCGGCAGCAAAAACAGAATCAATAAGGAAATGGCCGGAATCGGGAGTTTCATTTCAAATCGGATGGTTGTTGAAGATCTTTTATCAGGTGTAGGAACGCCTGGGCTGCTCAATATAAATGCCGTTACAGGCTACTAATACTCACAGGGTTTTTGTTGGTTTCAATGTAACAAACATTTCGGATTGTTATCTTTGATGAAATCCTGACAACCGTCTTCAGCAGTATTATTGATCAGCTTTCTTTTTACAAAAGGTAAGATCCTTTATTAAAACCCAATCGTCACCCCGCCCACCGGAAGGGTATTGAATTGCAGCACCCTGTCGATAGTGCCATCATCGTTATACTGAAAACTCCAAATGTTGTCGCGGTTATAAAGGTTTACCACATCATAAAAGATGGTGAAATTCCAGTTCCGGTAGGAATACTGTTTATCAATCCGAAGATCCAGGCGATGATAGGATGGATAGCGCTCCGTATTCAGCAATTGATCTTCTTCCACTACCCACTCCCGCAGCTCGGGCCTGTATACAGGTTCTGTATAGGGACGCCCGCCCAGATATCTGAACCTCAGGCTGATTTCAAACTGATCGGAAGGCATAAAAGGCAGCCATGAAATGGTGTGGAACCACCAGTTCGATTTCATCCTCCGGTACCAATCACGGTCAGAAAATGTCATTCTGTATCCCGCAATCATTGTAAGCATGTTCCGGTGGTCGTAATCCCAGTTATAAGTTCTGTTGTTTCTGGGATCCACTGCTTTCGATTCATAGTATGTATAGCTCAGGATTCCTGAAAAATTGTTCACCAGCTTTTTTTGAAGCAGTAACTCAATTCCAACTGACTCTGCACTGCCCGCATTCACAAAGGTTCCGTCATCAAACATAAGCGGATCCTGTGCTGTAAAAGTGAGAGGTACAGGCACGTCGAAATACTCTTTGAAATACCCTTCCACCACCAGTTTAAGGTCGTCTCTGAACAGGTGTTCAATTCCGGCCACATATTGTTCGGTGTACTTATTCTTCAGGTTACGGTTGGCTTGGTTGGCAACCAGTTCATTATATGCGGGCGATTGAAAGTGCCTGCCATACGCTAAATTGAATGACGTACCCGAACTCAGAAAGTAGGATAGCCCGAGCCGCGGGCTGAGTGAAGAAAAATTGTTGTAATCAAAATAGTCGTACCTCAGACCGGTGGTCAGCCTGAAAGATCGCAGCAGATCGAGGGTCAGCTGGGAGTAGGCTGAGGTTTTAAAAGAGTTCACATTTTCGTTCACCCTGTACTCGGGGTAGATATCAAATATTCCGATAATTTGATCTTCCTGACCCTGGTCGTAGATAAAAAGCGTATCAGGGTCATTAACAAGATCAAATTCAAAATTCACATCCTTGTATGATCCGCCGAAACTCAGTTCCACATTACGGCTTGCAAGATAGGTAACATCTGTCCTGATCGTATTTTCCCTTTCCACAGAATTGTTTGTGAAAAAGACATCCCTTCCGGGCATATCGTACACCTCAACATAATAATCGTTCTGAACGGATGAGAGCGTGGTAAACGAGAAGAGATTATCGGTCCAGAGTGAACGAAGGGTTACGCCGGCGATATACTGAGAGTTTTCTGTGTCGAGATTTTCAGCACCCCGGCCATATCCGGCCTGATCTCCTCCCTCGATATTGATCCGGTCGCTGCCATACACTCCGTTGAAGTAGAGCGTATGATCTCTGTTCAGGTTCCATGTGAGCTTGCCCTGTGTGTTGAAATAGTTGGGAATTGCAGTAAGTCCGGTTGCGGACACAATCCAGTCGAGATAGCTGCGTCGGGCCGAGAAAATGAAACTGGCGTTTTCAGCTACCGGGCCTTCAAAAAGTGCCCCGGCTCCTGCCATACCAAGAGAAGCCTCTCCGCGCAGCCGGTCGGTTGCACCGTTTCTGAGGGAGATATTCATTACGGATGAGGCTTTATCTCCGTATCTGGCAGAAAACGCACCTGCATAAAAATCAATATCCCGCACCATGTAGCTGTTCAACAGATTGATCGGTCCGCCACCCGCGCCCTGTACAGCAAAATGATTCGGATTCGGAATCTCGATATTATCCATAATGAACAGATTTTCTCCGGGATTACCGCCTCTTACAATAATTTCGTTCATCTGATCGCTGCCTGATGTAACCGATGGCAATGCCTGAACCGCACGCTGAACATCCACTAAATCACCCGGACTGCGGCGGATTTCCTCAAAATTCATGGAATGGCTGCTTACAATAGCATCTCTGGGTCGCTCAAAAAAATCTCCCTGCACTTCGATTCCCTCTCCTTCAATAAGATCTTCTTCGAGCCTCACTTCTATCGTGGTGGTTCGGTTCGAGGTAACGATGATGTTACTTCTTCGCACAGTCGTATAGCCGATATACCGAATGGTGATGTTATAGCTGCCGGCCGGTAATCGCTCGATCAGAAATCTTCCGTCGGTATCGGTAGCCACTCCGCGATCGGTCCCATCAATCTGAACTGTGGCACCCGGCAGTGGACGCAAATTCCGTGCGTCAATCACCTCACCCGCAATCGCCCCAACTCCGTCACCCACGGTGTACAACTTCTCCGTGTCAGCGGGAGGATCAAACAAAAATAAAAACATTGCCAGATAAATCAGGTGCATCAGAGCGTTATTGCGGGTTTAGTTGTTTCGCAGATCTTTTTTAGTTCTACCGGAAACTTTGCAGTTAAATAGATTAATCAGGAAAAACTCCCCTCTTGAGAGGGGAATGTGAAGATGAAAGTCTGTCGGCTGACGGACGGTTCATCGAACGAGGCTTGCCTGCCGAAGTCTCGGCGCAGGCAGGGGGTGTGTCCCTGAATTAGGCTTCATGGCCTAAATAACACACCCCTTGCCAGTCAAAAAACCACGACAAGTCGTGTTTTTGACTAACTTTTCCCCTCTCAAGAGGGGAGGCTCATTATTTCAAATTCTTAGTTCGAGCTGCAAATGTCTCCGTGGCAATACCACACACTCTACATAAGCTTGAATTAACCATATCAAATCGTTTTATAAAAATTTCCATGGTACCCGAACAGTACCGGCTGCGGGATGGTTGCACGGGCTATTTCGCTGAAATCAGACGAATTCAGCACCAGCAGAAACGAGCTTCCGTTTGCCTCGTCCAGAACGATCGACAGGTTAACGCCATCATCTTCCCTTTTCGCATCAGGATTTGGAAGAAACACAGGTTCGCCCGGAAAGCAGTTTTCTTCCTTCCAAATTTTGGCCTTGCCCGTCTTCAGATCTGATTTTACAATCTGATCATAAAAACTGTTCTTTTTCTCCCGGTTCACCCCAATGGAATAAACATACCGATAGCTGCCGTCCATATTCAGTGAATCATAATCAAATCGCGGCAGCTCAACACCTTCATCACAAAGTATTTCGGAGGTAACACCGCCTTTACCGTTTGGGTTGAGCCGGAAACGGCGAATTTCTCCTCCGGGTAATTTTTTGTCATCTGCCTTAATTCTGTCAAGATAAAAAGCATCAATAATTTCGGGGTCCGGATAGGTTACCAAATCAAAAATCAGTTCCCCGTTTTGTTCAAATGCATTTAGATGATGAAAGGCAAAGAACGGATCAGTCACCGTTTGTTTAACCAGCTTTCCGTTATGGCGGTTGAATATAAAAATCCGTGTTCCGCGCTCCGGTTTCCACTTGTAATTTTCAATAAACGGCTTAGCATGAAACAGAATGCTAAGCGGGTTTACCACAAAAGGATATTCAGTGAGAATCAGGTAGTTCGGGCTCATCCCAAAACTGTGGATATAAGCCGGCTCTTTAACGCGCTGCTTTGATACAAGCTGAGGCGGCTGTTCCCTTTCAAGTTTCATAAACCTGTAGTTACTCACTCTGCCAAAACGTGTGGTCAGGTTAAAAATGGTATCATCTTCCAGATGAGGATGAACGGTGGTAACATGCCGCTTCACTTTTGTGTCGTACGCAAAAACTCCCACCGACTCCAGCGTTTCGGGGTCGAACTCTACCTGCAGCGAAGGTTCACCGAGTGCCACAAACTGCCCGTGCAGTTTAGCGATGTTCACTTTTGCGCTGTCGGTAAATCCCGGATTGAACACTTCCTTAACCCTGTCGAATAATGTATAGCAGGGATCAGTGGCGAACTCTGAGTAGGCAATTTTTCCCTCTTCTTTTGCTTCCTCATATGCATTGCACTCCAGAAATTTATTCGCATAAGAAACCTTACCGCCTCTGAATGTGAACTTGTGCAGCATGGCAAGTCCGTCAAACCAGTGCCTCAGGTTCTGCTCACCGGTATTAAACATTCCCGGTCCGTTGCGCAGCAGCGTACCCTGAACCCACTCAGGCAAAGTGCCGCTGAGAGGAAGCTGATCAATTACCAGTTCCTGCTCGCTGTTTCCGAATCCGATTTCGTAGGCTTTTCGCATTATGTTTTGTTTGGCTGGGTTGATGAATCAATCAGTTCGGCAGCTATTTTGCCCGAAGAAAGCACGGCAGGAACTCCTGCTCCCGGATGAGTACCCGCGCCCACAAAATAGAGATTTTTAAATTGTTCGGAACGGTTATGCGGCCTGAAATATGCCGATTGCAGCAGGCTTGGCGTAAACGAAAAAGCTGCACCGTAATGGCTGTTTAGTGTATTTTGAAAGTGAGGCGGATCAATGTAGTGCTCCGCAATAATATTCTCCCGCAAATCGGGCAGGTAGTTTTGCTCAAGAAACGCGAGGATTTTATCCTTATACGCCTCCGAAGTCTGCTCCCAGTTAATGTCCGCCTTCATATTCGGTACCAGTGCCAGCACATAAAAAAGTTCACATTCTTCAGGCGCAATCGATTCATCCGAACGTGTGGGCATGTGCAGATAAAGGGAGAGATCTTCGGGCAGTTTTGAGCCTTTAAAGATCTGCCTCATCAGCTTTCTGTACTTTTTACTCACAATGATGTTGTGATGAGAAAGCTTTGAATCCAGGTATCTTTTTTTGGTGCCGAAATACACCACAAACAACGAAGAACTGTAGCTCTTTCTGTCGATCTGCCTGTTTGAATATTTTTTGCGGGCCTCCCCGGGAAGTAAATTGCGGTAAGTAAATGCGGTGTCAGCATTCGAAATCACAACATCGGCATCGAGAACGGTGCCGTTTTTAAGCCGGACCCCGGTAACGTGATCGCCCTCAGTCAGGATGCGGTCTGCCTCTGTGTTCAAAAGCAGGGTTCCGTCCAATTCATCAAAGAGTCGGGCAAACCCTTTCACGATCGATCCCACACCGCCATTTGCATAATAAATGCCCCATTCTTTTTCGAACTGCATAATGAGAAGGTAAATAGAGGGTGTGTCGAACGGATTGCCGCCAATCAGAAGCGGATGAAAAGAGAATACTTTCCTCAGAAAATCATGTTTGATATATCTTTTCACATAACTATGAGTGCCCATATACGCGCCAAGGCGAATTACCCCCGGCATTATTTTGAGCATGTTTTTGAACTGTAGAAATGGTTTGTCGGTATAGGGATGAAACAGCTTAAAGATCTCGATAGTCCGTTTTGTAAATTTCAGATAGCCTTCTTTATCTGCCGGATTCCATTTCTCAATCTCCCTGAGTACATCCTCCTCATTACGCATATAGTCGAAATATTTTCCATCGCCATCGAAAATCCGGTAGAAAGGATCGAGTTCCGACAGACGGAAGTAATCCTCACGCTTTTTGCCGGCAGTTTCAAAAATTTCATCAAAAATGTAGGGAGCGGTGATCACTGTTGGCCCGCCGTCAAATTTAAAACCGTTGATCTCATACTGATAGGCTCTGCCGCCAGGTTTGTCTCTCTTTTCGATGATGGTTACATCGTGGCCTTTGGCTGCAAGACGAATGGCTGATGAAAGGCCGCCAAAGCCGCTGCCGATTACAACAATTTTTTTACGATGCTCCATCCGTCAGTAGTTTAGTTTGATATGATGCACGGAGGTGTCGGAATCGAGCGTGAACAGCACATCGGCGAAACTTGGCGGACCAAAGCGACCCCGTGCGTTATTGGAGAAGCCATATCCTTCTCTTGGAATTCCCAAAAAGTTGGTGTCGAGCTTCATGTTTTCGTTCTCGTCATGAACAACGGCCAGGCCATATGTACCGTGTGGAATTTCGTCGAGTGTAATTTCCATTGAATCAGAAGTTATAGGCACAATCTCAGACCGGAATGCTATTTCCCACTCGTCCGGAAATCCTTTTTCATCCGCATAGAGTGATATGAGGATCACTCCATCCTGGTTTTTAAGATCATCCAGTTGTATGATAATGGTTCCGGTTTCCTGATCCTGATTTGTCATCTTATCCAAAG
>SLAU01000133.1 GCA_007126675.1 Balneolaceae bacterium | reverse complement strand
TCAAGTGAATCATCCAGGTTACTGTGTTCAAAATCTAACCCGTAAATGGAAGACATCTTTTCATCAAACTTATCACCGCAGCCGGTATCAATAAGATAGATCTTACCGGTCGCTGATGATTTGATAAGCAGACAGCGCGCCGCCATCGGAATTCTGTTTTTATCATCAGCCGGAATTTTTCGGCTCCAAAGTGTTTTGGGTACAACACCAAACATAGCGCCACCATCAAGCATAAATCTTCCGGTTTCTACAGTGAAGAGTTCAAAGTTACCGATTTTTACAGGTTTCTGATTCATTTTTGTGAAGTGTTATGTTTGGGGTTGTCCATAAAGAGCGTCATCCCGCACTTGATGCGAGATCTCCAATCGTTGATATAAGCAGGAGATACCGGATCAAGGTCCGGTATGACAAAATTGACAATATTTTGCTATATCACGCTCTTTACGAACAACCTCACTTTTCAAATTAAAAGTCTTTATCTCAAACTCAGAATAAAGTATATAAAAAAAGCCGATTTCGGTAAAGAAATCGGCTTTTTGGAGTAAATCTCATTAAAAAGTGGGAATAGGATCAACTCTGAAAAGTGTATCCAGTAAAGTAATACCTATCAAGATCATGAAAAATACAATCGACATAACCAACAGAATGGTATTGAATCTGCTGTCCCACCAAAGGTTCATAAAAAATGCAACCACTATAGTCGCTTTTACTACAGCGATTGCTATAGCAACAACAACGTTCCAGGGTTCAGGGATGTGAATCCAGGTTACTGCAACAGTCAGGAAAGTGAGGAAAAACAGCACAATGGCCACTCCCCATAAAAATTTAGCTGATGATATATGATGTCCGCTCATTGTTCAGATATATTTTCAGTTAGTCGATCAGATATAGTAACGGGAACAGGAAAATCCAGATCACGTCAACAAGGTGCCAGTAAAGCCCGGTAATTTCAACCGGCGTGTAGTATTCGCTGTGATATGCACCTCTTTTTGCTTTCCATACAAGCCAAAGCATCAGGCCGATTCCGATGATAACGTGAAGTCCGTGTAAGCCGGTCATCATATAATAGATACTGAAAAAGATATTGGCTTTTTCGTGCTCTAATCCATCATATGTATAGTAAATACCCGGTGCAATTCCTTTCTCGAGCTTCTCAGCATATTCAAAATACTTAATAACCATAAAGGTACAGGCCAGGCCGATGGTAATCCAAAGGTTTATGATGAGGCCCCTGATCTGATTTAATTGCGCTGACCGTATAGCCATTGCTACAGTTAATGAACTACCGATCAAAACAAAAGTGTTTATTGCACCCCAAAATGCATCCAGTTCCTGAGAGGCTTCAAGGTAAAGCTCGGGATACCAGGCTCTGTAAACAATGTATGCGGCAAATAAGCCGCCAAAAAATAGGATTTCAGTAACCAGGAATATCCACATTCCCATTTTTGAAGACTCAAACTGCTGATCTGAATCAACAAAATGATGATGCAGATGAGCCGGATGTTTAGTTTCAGCAGATGTTTCTGACATGTTAGCTTTTTACGTTATTTATGCTTTCTCTTCAGCAGATTTTACGTTTACGTCCACCTTTTCGAAGGATTGGTGCCCGTTGGTTGAGTGAGCAATGCCCAGCTGGAATTCTGACATTGGCTTATGATAATCATAAGGCCCATTGATGATTACCGGTATATGCTCAAAGTTATGGTGTGGGGCAGGGGAAGATGTTTGCCATTCCATGGCACGGCTTCCCCATGGGTTAGCAGATGCAGGTTTGCCTCTAAGCAGTGAGTGAATCATATAACCTGCCATAATAACAAATCCAACAGCCATGATGTAAGCTCCGATTGTTGAGAGCTGATGGAATGCCTGATACTGGTCAATGTAGTTAAAGTATCTTCGCGGCATACCTTGTGATCCCATCACAAATTGAGGCAGGAATGCGAGATTAAATCCAATAAAGATGATGACGCAGGAAATTCGGGCAAAGAATTCACTATACATTTTTCCAAACATTTTTGGCCACCAGTAGTGCAGCCCCGCCAGAAGTGCCATTACCATACCCCCCATCATCACATAATGGAAGTGAGCAACTACGTAGTAAGTATCATGCAGGTGAATATCTACAGCCAGTGAACCCAGCATAATACCTGTAAACCCTCCGATTGTAAAAAGGAAGAGGAATACCATGGCATAGAGCATTGGGGCTTTCATATCGATACTACCCTTATACATGGTAGCCAGCCAGTTAAATATTTTAATACCTGTTGGAATACCTACGAGGAATGTAAGGAACGAGAACACCATGCTGGCCAGTGATGACTGCCCTGCTACAAACATATGATGGCCCCAAACCAGGAATCCGATAAAAGCGATAGCAAGGGAAGACAGCGCAATGGCCCAGTATCCAAAAATAACTTTTCGCGAGAATGTTGAGATAACCTCACTGATGACCCCGAATCCGGGCACAATCATAATGTACACGGCAGGGTGCGAATAGAACCAGAAAAAGTGCTGGAATAAAACCGGATCTCCGCCTATTGACGGGTCAAAAACTCCGATTCCCAGGGCTCGCTCCATAACCAGCAGCAACAGTGTAATTGCAAGAACAGGAGTTGCCAATACCTGGATAATGCTTGTTGCATATAGCGCCCAAACATTCAGTGGTAGTTTGTTCCACGTTAATCCCGGAGCGCGAAGTTTATGAATTGTAACAATAAAGTTTACACCTGTAAGAATTGAAGAGAATCCGAGAATAAAAATCCCAAATGTCATCAATAATACGTTTGTACCAGTTTGGGTACTATATGGTGTGTAAAAAGTCCACCCGGTATCGATACCGCCTGTAAAAATCGCAATCAGTGTAAAGATTGTACCGATTGTATATATATAAAAACTGGCGAGGTTTAACCTTGGGAAGGCAACATCTTTTGCTCCAAGCTGAAGTGGTAGAATGAAGTTACCAAGCGCTGCCGGAACTGACGGAACCAGGAAAAAGAAAATCATGATTGCGCCATGCAGCGTAAACACCTGGTTATATACGTCGGCATCAATAAATGACTGTGCCGGTGTTAGCAGTTCGGTTCTTAAAAGCAGAGCCAGCATACCACCAACAAAAAAGAAAAAGGTGATTGATCCAAGATATAGCAATCCAATTTTCTTATGATCGATGGTGGTCATCCATGCCCAAACTCCCTTTTCAGCATTCAGATAATGCTCTTTCGGGTTTTCTTCCGGCTTATATCTCCGGACCTGTACTTTTTTGGTTGTAGATGCTTCGGGTGTTGACATATTCTTAATCTAACGTTTTTATATACTCGATGATGTCGTCGATTTGACGGTCGCTGAGTGTACCCTGATATGAGGGCATCACAGGATCATAGCCTTCATTGATGCGCGCATTGGGTTCAAGGATACTTTCTCGGATATAATTTTCATCGGCTGTAACAACTTCACCGTCTTCCATAGTTCGTTCGGCCATCCAAAGGCCCTGAAAAGTTGGGCCAACCATTCTTGAGCCATCCGTTGAGTGGCAAGCCATACATCCGCTTCGTGTTACGAGAGCTTCACCTCTTTCAGCAGGCGGCATATCTTCATCAATGGCATCAGCTGATTCAAGCCATGTTTCAAAATCTTCCTGAGTATGCACAAAAACTGTAGCGTTCATATCAGAGTGTGCACGCCCGCAATATTCTGTACAGTGGATTATTGATTCACCGGTTTCTATTGCTTCGAACCATACACTTGTGTAACGATTGGGTAGAACATCGCGCTTAATTCGGTAATCAGGTACGAAAAATGAGTGAATTACATCATCAGAACTCATTACTAATTTTACGGGTCTGTCAACCGGAACATGTAGCTCGTTTACACTTACATGGCCATTTTGGTAATGAAATTCCCATAACCAGCTTTTTGCAACAACGCGTACTTCATAAGCGTCGTCCGGGGCTGTGGTTAAATTCATATAACCAGATAAACCCCAGCCAAAAACAATCATTACCAGTATAAGCGGAATAACCGACCAGGTAATTTCAAGTTTGCTGTTATGGGTAATGACAGGGGTTACATCGTCTTCAGAACGGCGACGATATTTCCAGGCAAAATAGATGATTGTAAATGTAATTCCTGCGAGAAGAATTATACTCGTAACATTAATGAAATGAAACAATGCGTCAACTTCGCCCGCTGTGGTACTTTTGGCGGGGGGGAGCATAAATTCAGTAAGTCTGTTCATTTCTGAATATCAATTTTTGGTGATGATGTTGAAGATCCTTTTTCGCGTCTCCACAAAAGAGTGAGGAATATACCCAGAATAAGAACGGTTGCCAAGCCACCAAGTTTCATAATATTCATCGCTACGGGTACATAACTTTGCGATGCAGGATCGTATGTAAAACAGTAAAGTATTAAACGGTCTATTGTAGACCCAATGCGGCCGTCTGCTGCTTCTGACAGTGCATTTCGTAAATCAAATTCAAAAAACTGTAATCCGTAAAGGTATCTTGTAATAACTCCTTCGGGACTGATTAACATGATGCTTGCAAGGTGTAAATACTCACCTGTTCGTTCATCATATTTATATCTGAAACCAACGGCGTCAGATAATTTTTTTATCGATTCTTCTGAACCGGTTAAAAAATGCCAGCCGTCTTCGGCACCAGACCGATCAAGATCTGCCAGATACATTTCTTTTGATTTGGCAGCTTGTTCATGGGTTTCTTCAGGATCGATACTATATGATATTATGGTGTATTCCCTTCCGGGGCTCCAAGCAAGATCCTGAACAACGTTAAAAACCGCATCGAGTACTAGCCCGCATAAACTGGGACATTCATAATACAACGGGTTCAATAAAATCGGTTTGCCGTCTTCAATCAGTTCTCCAATCGTAACCGAATCGCCGGCGGAGTTGGCGAATGTTAAATCAAGCGGAATTTTTTCGCCCAGTTTTTCATCAACTCCAACATCTTCCAGTATTTTGGGTGTGCCCTGGTTAAGCTGTGCTGTTGCAGGGTTTGCCCATAAAATCACTGAAAGCGCTATTAAAACGCTCAGTGCATATTTCATAACCATATACCTTTAATCTAATCTCTGTCAGTGACAATTCTGGCTATTGCACTGTCGATCGGGATGTGGTAAATACCTTCTTCCAGATCAACAACACCAAATGAATCTAACCTAGCCTGGTCACGCTCTTTTAGTTCAGTGATATCGTAGTAGATACTTTCAGCTGAACGCTGGCTCTGAATTGACTGAAATGAGTAATCGTAAATGTACATTATTGATACAATCATCAACAATACTACAGCAGTTCCAAAAACAGACCAGAATACTAAACGACCGTAGTTAAGTTTATCAGGAGTTGCCCCAAATTCGTAACTTCCTGCGAAGTCATCAGTTACCTCAAGCGTTACTTCGTCAGATTCTTTAGCCTCATCCTTAACGTTCTGAACGCCGGTTTCGCGCATAAAATCTTCAATTTCTGAAACTTTAAGGCCATACTTTTTGGCTGTTTCTTCGATAGATCCTGAAGAAGCTTCAAGAGCGATCTTGGTTTTTTCGTCGATGCTGTATTTCTTTGATTCGTTGCTCATGTCAGCAAGTTCTGTAAAACAGGATTATTGGTGATAAGATTTTTCAAGTGACTCAGGTAAAGTGGGATCATTTACCGGCACCAAATTATTCTTCTTCAATTGAGAGAAGAAAAGGCCCATAAATATACCGCCTAACCCAACAAGCGTGGTTATATCAATCCAGCTTAGCACAAAATTATCGTGATGCAACACAGGCATTACAATCCAGTGAATTTCGATATAATGCAAAATTAGAATAGCCACAGAAACAACACCTAACAGTGTTCGGTTATGTTTTCTGTCACGATTCAGGAATAATACAAACGGAATGGCAAAACGGCCAATCAGCAGCATCCAGGTTATGATAGCCCAGGTACCTTCGAGCCTGTGATAAAACCAAAGTGTTTCTTCCGGAATGTTTGCATAATAGATCAGCAAAAATTGGCTGAATGCGATGTATGCATAAAATACCGTGAAGCCGAAGAACCAGGCTCCCAGATCATAAATGTGAGATTTACCGATCGTATTCTCGAGCATTCCGTTTTTGTGGAACCAGAACACCATCAGAATCAACACAGGAAAAAGCGCTTGGAAACTCATCGCAAAAAAGTAGACACCAAACATAGTTGAGAACCAGTGAGCATCCAGAGACATCAGCCAGTCGAAGCTTGCAAATGCTACGGTTAAAGAAAATACCAGGATACCGGGCGCACTTAACTTGCGAAGCAGTGCGGTTAAGCCCCAGTCATTGGTTTTGTCCATCTCCACCGAAACTTTGTGAAGCCTGTAACCGAGATATCCCCAGATTGCAAAGTAAATGATCTGGCGTATTACAAAAAACGGTTCATTCAAATAGGGTACTTTACCCAGCATAATCGGGTCTTGCGCCACATATTCGGTGTTTGTCCACTGATACAGGTTTGACATTCCAAGTATAACCGGCAGCAGAAAAATTGCCCAAATCCAGATATTTCTTGAAAATGTTTCGGGGATTCGTAGCATAACAGTTCCCCATGATGATTTGGTAACATGATGAATCATCACCAGGATGAGTGAGGCAAGTGCGAAACTAATGAAATAGGTGTAGCTTGCCAGGTACGAAAAGAAAAACTGGTCGCTGTTCAAAAAGTATCCAACGGCACTTGCAATCAGGCCAACAATACCTATGCCATAAAATGTTTTAGTTGCATCAAGGTTTGATGGCAGTTGAACAGAATCAGTTAACTTTGGGCTATTTGAGGCCATTTAAAAACGTTTTTTCGCTATTCGTTAATTGTCAGATTGTGCTTTAATGAATTCAACAAGAGATTGTAATTCTCCATCAGACAGATAGTCATAAGGCATCATTACATCATCATATCCCACATTAGTAAATGCTCTGGGATCTACAATCGCTTGGATCAGATATTCTTCATCGGCTGTTATAACAGAGCCGTCAGTCATTTCCCGCTCACTCATGTAAAGGCCGGCAAAGGTTGGTCCAACAAGTCTGGTTCCATCAAGTGAATGGCAGGTATGGCATGCATACCGCGTGTAAAGTCTTTCGCCGCGTTCTACCGAAACCTCCTCATCATCAGTAACTGCGCGGGCTTCGGCAAGTGCTTCTTCCCGTGCCTGTTCATCAAGGTACAATTGCTGAAGCTCAGCTATATCTACATCATATCGTTCAAGCTCATCTTCGAGTATAAACTGGCTTTCCTGGAGGGCACGTATGTAGGCAACAATTGCCCAGCGGTCTTCAACAGTAATTTGTCCTGAATATGCAGGCATACTTCGGATACCGTTTGCAATAGCTGAATAAAATTCACCATCCGGCATTTCGCGGCTTCTATCGCTATGGAAAGTTGGAGCAGGTACATATCCATATTCCCCTGTCATAATAATTCCGCGGCCGTCACCGGTACCGCCATGGCACATGGAACAGAAAATATCGTATCTGTCTTTGCCTCTGTATAGGAATGATTCGGTTAACTCGATTGGGTTTTCAGCGATGTAATTACCGTCTTCATCAGTTCCTTCAAAAAGAGCCATATCATGGCGGAGTCCGCCTCGTGCAACGGTTCCCTCAACCGGCAACCTCATTGCCATACCGTCTTCAAAAAACGGATTTTCCTGCTGAGCATTAAACCGTTCCTGGAACGACATATTTTGCTGCGGCAGAATAGGGGGCTTTTCAGATTTTTGCCCGCGGCACGCAACCATCATGATGGAAACTAAAAATAAAGCAGCTATGCGTGTTGAAAACAGTTTCATAATTTCTTCTATGCGTTGAATATCTTGAGATTAATCCTCATGTACAGTTTCAATATTTGTTGCCCCGGCATCTTTTAAAAGCTTCTCCACTTTTTCCCGGTCAAATTGAGGGTCGTCTGCTTCGATGCAGATAAAAAATCCGTCATCCGTTGCTTTTTTGAAATTCTCGGATGTGAATAACGGATGGTTCAATTTTGGAAGCCCGTTGAGGAAAAACATTCCGAAAACCGCACCAAATGCTGAAAGCAAAATTGTTAATTCGAAAATTACCGGAATCCATGCCGGAATATTCATAAATGGTTTACCACTGATATTTAGCGGATAATCATATACCATCATAAAATAGATCATCGCAATTGCACCGGTAAAGCCAATTAATCCATGGCTAAACACAATCCAGCCAAGCTTTGACTTTTGAAGATTCATTGCCTTATCAATACCGTGAATTGGGAAGGGGCTGAACGTATCGTACTTTTTATATCCGTTCTTGTTTACAAGCCTGGCAATGTCAATTAATTCTTTAGGATTTCTCACCTCTGCCAGTATTCCATAAACGCTATTTTTATTCACTGTACTCATCGGTCTAGGTTGTCTTTTCTGGGTTCAGGAATTTCAACTTTCGGAGGGTTATATTCTCCTTTCTCATCGTAATTATGCGGATCAGCTTGCGGCATTGCGCCCTTCAATTCTGCAACCGCAACCATTGGCAGGAAGCGTAAAAACAGAAGGAAAGAACTAAAGAACAAGCCGAATGTACCTACGTAGGTAAGAACATCCCACATGGTTGGAGAGTAGTACCCCCAGGATGATGGCATGAAATCAGTAGAGAGAGATGTAACGGTAATTACAAAACGCTCAAACCACATACCAATGTTTACAACTATTGATATTATAAATGTAAACGTAACATTACGTCTCAATTTCTTTGACCAGAAAAATTGCGGGGATACAACATTACACACAATCATGATCCAGTAAGCCCATGCATAAGGCCCTGTAGCACGGATAATAAAAATCGCTTTCTCATATTCGACCTGCCCGTACCATGCAATAAAGAACTCCATGATATACGCAAAACCTACCATACTACCGGTAACGAGCACAATGATATTCATCTTCTCGATGTGATCATCGGTCATGATTTCTTCAAGTCCGTAAATTTTACGACAAATGATCATGAGTGTTAGTACCATTGCAAACCCGGAGAATACAGCACCTGCCACAAAGTAGGGCGGGAAAATGGTTGTGTGCCATCCGGGGATTATTGAAACGGCAAAGTCGAACGATACAAT
>SLAU01000315.1 GCA_007126675.1 Balneolaceae bacterium | reverse complement strand
GTCTGACTGATGAACTGTTGAATCGTTGAATCGTTGAATCGTTGAATCGTTGAATCGTTGAATCGTTGAATCGTTGAATCGTTGAATCGTTGAATCGTTGAATCGTTGAATCGTTGAATCGAAGGTGGCCGGTTTTTAGATATATGTCAAATTATAATTTCAATACTACGGTTCGACAGATCGGCACATAATTCATTTTATATATCAAGATTTTTCAGGTTTTCGCCTCTGCCTATTTGATATTTATATAGCGAATTCAATTTATTTATAATTTCGTCCAGTTTAAGCCGATGGTCAACATACATTTCTTCAGACAGATATTCCAAATCAAATGCAGTTATAAAGTGATCAATTGTTTCTAATGCGCTTGAATATGCAATATTTGTAAAGTGAGCCCTGTCTTTATCACTTGCGCGGCCTGAACCTTCAGCCAGGTTAGCAGTAATGCTCCCTGTAGATTTCCTAATTTGACTGGTAAGTCCAAATAACTCTTCTCTAGGAAATTTTTGTGTAATTTGATAAATGCTTTTTTTTAAAACTCTTGCCGCTTGCCAAACTTCTAATTTCTCAAAACTATATGTATAAAATCTGTTCTCCATTACTACCTCCCCTTTTTCACTTAAAATTTAAAATCCTCAGAATACAACACCTCTCTCGACAATTCCACAATTCGTCAGTTCTACAATTAACCCCTACAGCTTAACTTCCTTAATATTCTCAATATTCTCCAAAAACCATTCATATGTGCTTTGGATACCCTCTTCAAGTTCAATCGTGTACTCCCAGCCTTCTTCCTTCATTCTGGATACATCCATCAGTTTTCGGGGAGTTCCGTCAGGTTTTGTTGTATCCCATTCAATTTCCCCTTGGTGTCCCACGATTCTCTGGATGGTTAAAGCCAGCTCTTTTATGGTGATATCTTTACCGGTGCCAACATTGTATAGATCATAATTCATTTTTCTGTCCAGCGCAAAGTATACTGCAGAGGCAACATCATCAACATGCAGAAATTCGCGCATGGGTGAGCCTGAACCCCAAAGCGGAACCGGAGTGTGGCCGGCTTCTTTTGCGTCATGAAACTTTCTGATCATCGCCGGCAAAACGTGAGAGGTTTCCAAATCAAAATTATCATTTGGCCCATAAAGATTCGTGGGCATCAGAGAAACGTAATCTCGGTTATACTGATTACGAAGAGCCTCAACCATCTTTACGCCCGCAATTTTGGCAATAGCATACCACTGGTTGGTGGGTTCAAGCGGACCGGTTAACAAGGCATCTTCTTTCAGCGGTTGTTCTGCCAGTTTGGGATATATGCAGGAGCTGCCCAGAAAAATCAGTTTTTCGACATCATTTTCATGAGCTGCCGAGATCAGGTTGTTCTGGATTTCCAGATTTTCATAAAGAAACTGCCATGGATAATCTCTGTTGGCTAAAATACCGCCAACACGTGCAGCGGCATCGATTACCACATCCGGTTTCACTGTAGCGAAAAACTTATTTACTGCGAGCTGATTTCTGAGATCAAGCTCTGAGCTGGTGCGGCAGATTATTTTATTAAATCCCTTCTCTTCAAAAAGCCTTTTTACGGTAGAGCCAACCATTCCCCGGTGGCCGGCAATGTATATTTTTGTGCTATTGTCCATTTATATCGAATAACTAAAGATTTCCCTGATTAAGCCCGTAGTTTTTACCATTTCATGCTATTACCGGAATCAATCTCTAAGGCGATCCCACAATAGAATTGAGGTGGTTAATATACTGAGAACGGGTGCAACTACACCTACGTAGTCAGTTATCGATGGCCTTCTGCGAACCTGAAGTGTAACTACATCATTATTCTGGAGTTCAAACTCCCAAAGCTCCTGTGGTTCCGGATCGTGGAATCTGTACCTGAAAAATGCAGTTTCAACGAATCTCTCTTCACGATGATACCTCGACACTTTCACCTCTATCTGAGTTTTGGCCCAGTCAATATTTGCCTCTCTGCCTCCAAGCTGGGCATAGCCAAAACTAAATGAAATAAGATCCGGCAAATTGGTGCCTTCAGGCACAAGATAACGCCCGGCGCTATTTACATCTCCCCATACATTTACTGAGTCGACTAACTCTCCAACTCCTGCAACTCTTATATAACGATCACTAAAATCTTCGGGAAACTGAGCATATGCTGTGCAAATATTTAATAGTAATATAGCAATGCTTATAGTTACGAGTTTTACTGTTTTCAGCATTTTTAAATGATATTTAATGGATGATATTCGTTAGTTAAAACATCTGCAGATTAAATAATCCTGCTATTTTGTGTAGGATTCATAGTTTTGATAATAAGCTTCATAGTATCCGGAACCATATTGACCTCCGGTCTCTTTTCTGTAATCATATCCGTTCAGAACTACTCCACCAACACTTGCCCCGATTCGTTCGAGTTCATCAAGAGTTTTGACGAAAATTCCCCTGTTGGTCTTTCGGTATTTAGTTACAAGTATTGTAGTATCCGCTTTTTTGAGCAAAGCCGTTGAATCACTTATAATCCCAAATGGAGGCGTGTCAATAATTACAACATCAAAGGCTTCTTTCACCTCTTCAAGGAAAGTGTTGAAGTTTTTATTGCTCACTACGGTTTCAGGCTGAAAAGTTTCACTTCCAGATGATACAACTTTCAGATATTTCAGATCAGTGCTTTTAAATAGTTTTAAAAAAGGAACTTTTCCATTCAGGTAATCAATCAAACCAGGCTCATTCTTTAACCCAAAATAGGTATGAACTTTTGGCCTTCTGAAATCAACATCCAGTAATAGAGTTTTAAATCCTTCCTGAGCAAATGCAACTCCGAGATTAGATGCTATTGTGGATTTCCCATCACCTTTTTCCGCACTTGTAATTGCAATAGTTTTGGGTGGATTATGTCCGTGTTGATAAACAATGTTGTTTTTCAATCTGCGAATTGCTTCTGAAGCAAAATGTTTCTGATCCCTGAGCATTATCATCTCTTGCGGCATACTATTTCCATTGCTCTTAAAAGTACCTGTCTTCTTTTTAGAAACTTTACTCAGAACCGGTACTGACGCAAGTAAGGGAAGCGGAACCCGGCTCAATTGATCTACACTATTAATACTGTTATCCATAAACTCTTTAACAGATATCAACCCTGCGGCTAATACCCCCCCAAGCATCAAGCCCAATAGCATAAGCATTTTTTTATTGGGACTTACAGGAGATCCCGGAACAAGTGCGGTGTCCAATATTCTGCCAAAACCGAACTGAGATTGTTTGAGTACAGACATATCCGCAAAGTTTCTGGATACATTCAAGAAGAGTTCTTCATTAATGCGCACATCCCTTTGCAGCCTGGCCAGCTCCATCATACCTTCAGGCAACCTATCAAAACTTTCATCTATTTCAGCTTTTCTTCCTTCAAGTGCCTCTTTCCTGGATTGATTTTGATTTCTCTGTATTCTTAATTCAATTAAACGTGTCTGAATCTCAGATACAATCCGGGCACGATCTTCGGTGTCCATACCCATAAATTCTTCATCCTCTGTGAAAAGCTGATTCGACAACTCTCTGATCTCTTTTTTAAGACGATCAATTTGTTTATCCAGGTATTCAATTCTTGGCGGAATTTGTTCTCTTTCCAAAACTCCGGGATTTCTGGATATGATCAAGGTGCGCTCACTTTCATAACGGGCCAGTTCTTCCTGCGAGTTTCTGATTCTTGGGCCAACAGCCTCAGAAAACTGGTCTGCCAAACCGGGTTTAATTCGCTCCAGTTGTCTTTCGTTATTTGAAATTGCCTGATCAATGGTCTGCAGCTCCAGTTTAATCTGCTGCAACTCCGACTCTAGTTGAACTTGTTCGTTAACAATTCCTGACGCCTGTTCATCAACTCTTACAATACCGGTGTTATCCATATATTGCTGTAATCGCTGCTCAGATCGATTAAGATTTCTTTCAATCTCTTCTTTTTCTCTTTCTAAATATTGAGCAGTCTGCTCTGCTGCCCTTCGATTCTGCATAGTGGAACTTTCCACATAATTTTCCATTGCAGCATTTGTGATATATGCGGCTTCAACGGGAGAATGACTCTTAAAGCTTAATGAAATTACGTCTGAATCGCGGTCGGACCGTATCGAATTCAATCCTCTTCTTATACGTGCTGTTACCACCTCTTCAGAAGCACGGCTAAAGTTACCCTCTTCATCTTCACTCCAGAGGACTGGAAACTCTTTTCTGTCGCCGGGCTCCTCACTCATCATTTTGGAAGCAATTTGGCGGGAAAATTCGCGGGAGCGGAGAATCTCAAGTTCATTTGCCAGTGATGACCCGGTACCCATGCCTGTTCTTTGTGAGATAATTTGTGAAAGTTCATCGTCTGTTGACATACCCGTACTGATAAGCAGTGTACCATTACTCTCATAAATTGGAGTAACTGTATCCGCATAAAACCATGCCGCTACCCCCCCTGTAATCAAAAAGAACATGATCAGCCATTTATATCTAAAAACAATTCCCAAAATCCTCCTGGGATCCAGTCCACCGCTCTCTTCATTCAATGACCCCGGACGAGTGTAAAATTGTTTGTTTTCTAATCCATATCTGTTTACACTATTGCCATTACCATTTTGGTATTTGTTGCTTTCAGGTATTAAATCAGACATAGTTGACGCCTCTTATTCATCTTAATTAATTTTTCTCACTTTCGTAATGGTCTAGTTCGCAAAACGCATGATACCCGAAAGTATTGAAAAAAAACAGAGAAGAAATGACTATTAGCAATTTATAATGATGAAAACAACATTTCTGCTCTCATTTAATATCCGATTCACTTCCACCTATTTTGTTTCTGGAATATTTGAGAAGTCTTAACCAAAGTCTAACCAACCTTATTGATTTAAGGATTATTCTACCCTCGATGACAGGATTATTTCAAAATGATATGTCCTTTTTTCTCACTTATTTTTAACTATAGGATTAAGTTTCAGATGGCTATTAACTGGAGATTTAGTAAGCGCCTGGCTTTCGAAGTGCTATTAAAATTCGAACATATTTACATAAGTGCAAAGTAGTTTGTAAGATTTCTGTGTAACTATTGTTGAATAACTCAAACACGCACCTTTTAAATTCATCAGTTTTAATACTTACGTTAAGCTGTCAGATACAGAGAGAATCTATCAGACCCACCCTTGTCAAATTTTTATCTGTTACATTAGTTAATATTAATTAATTGTTTAAATAATCAACACTCCTTAATATCATCACCAGCGAATTGTAAATGTTCAAGATTTAGTAGAAACACAATACAGGCAAGCTTGAGAAATGCCTTTTTAATTATTTCACAAATTTACTATACATCATTGAGGTTAATATTATGAATAAAAAATCACTTATAAGTTTCGGATTACTATTTGCCGCTCTACTATTAGTTATGCCATCATGCGACAGTGTGACCAATCAAAACAGTGTAGATGTTTCATTGGATCCCGTAGAGGAGGTACTGAGTATTGAAGGAGCTAATAGTGCTACAATAACGGTAAACCGTGCGGATGAATCATATTTCAGCATAGACTTTTCTGAAATCAGTGAAAATAGCATCATTGGTAATGGCGAAGGCGAGGGTTGGTGTATCGATTGGCAAAAACCGATTGACTCTAACGGCGGTGTTTATTCAAATATCCCGCTTTATTCTACATTCAATGTTAAAGGTTGGGAACCTATCAACTATATGTTTAACATTATGGAACAACTCAAAGCCGACGAGCCAGGTATAACCTTCAGGGAAGTTCAGGCTGCAATTTGGTCGATGAGAGGAAATCCTGAATTCGATTTGGACACTATTGAACCGTCTGACTTACCTGACATTATGTACAGCAATGGTGAGTCAACCTTTGATCGTGAATTAGTTGATTATATAATCAAGGTAGTTGAATCCGGTTATGAAGATTTCGTACCAACTGAAGGTACTCGTTTCGCTGTTATTGCAGAAACGCCGGTGGATGTACAAACAGTGATTACCGTTGTTGAGAAATGATTTTATTTAGATTCACTCCTTAGAAAAATTAACCCGGGTTTGTAATAAGAATTCGGGTTAATTTTAAACAGGTGTGGGACTCTAGACTCTGTGATTTAATCTTTATTCTAACCAAAGTTACAAGCTTCACCGATCGGCAGAAGTGCATTTTAAAAATCATTCCTGATGCTGCTGTTACCAAATCGGTGTTTGCGTGTCGCTAATAGATATCTGGCCAGATTTCATACAATCATTGGCATGTAATTAATCTGGTCGAAAAAATCAGCCATAACGATAATGCTACATTACAGATCATTTGAGGACCTGAATCGTACTGTCGTACGTAATCTTCATAAAATACCATCTGATGTCGACCTGATTGCGGGAATCCCGAGGAGCGGCCTGATGGTGGCAAATTTGCTTGCTCTTCACTTGCATCTGCCTGTAACTGATATCGACGGTTTAAGAATAGGTAAGGTGATCAATGCCGGTTCAAGAATGAAGAATCGACTTAAACCATTTTCAGAGTATGAACGAATCCTGATTTTGGATGACAGTATTCAGACAGGTAAATCCATGAATCGGGTTAAGGAGGAAATTGCACCTCTATTTCATTCACAGCAAATACTATTCGGTGCAGTTTACATGAATCCGGACTCCATGAATGTTGCTGACTTTTATTTTGAGGAGTGCCCTTCTACAAGACTTTTTGAATGGAATATTATGAATCATCCATTAATAAGAACAGCCTGTGTTGATATTGATGGCGTGCTATGTGTAGATCCCACAAAGGAACAGAATGACGATGGCCCCCGCTATAGAGCTTTTCTCAAAAATGTATCGCCGTTATTCAGAATAACGGAACCGATCGGCACCCTGGTAACAAATAGGCTTGAGAAGTACAGGCAAGAAACCGAAAGCTGGCTCGCAAAACATAACATCAGGTATGGAGAGCTTGTGATGCGTGATCTTCCAAGTAAAGAGGCGAGACAGTCTTTAAATAATCATGGAGCCTACAAAGCTTCAGTCTATTCTGCCCGAAGAAATGCACGAGTTTTTATCGAAAGCTCATACAAACAATCCATTGATATTGCCCGTATATCCGGTAAACCGGCCTATTGCACGGACCGCCGGCTTATGATTCAACCGGGGCATATCCCTGAATTAAAAAGGAAAGCCAAATCTATGCAACACAAAGTAAAACAGAAATTCAGAAAATTGTTGTATGTAAGTACATAGAAGAACCTCTTTAGACAGCTGATTTTCTACACATACAGCTTTATGATTTTTAACAGGTTAGGCTAAATATTGTTAGAAAGTTTTAACTTTTTGTTGACTTTCCAATTATGTACTATTGAAAAGGCAGCTTCAGTTAGCTGTGCTAGCAAAAAAAACTTCAGCAAGAAATATAACAACTAAACTTTTATTTGGGAGAACAACATGATTAAAAGGGGTATAACATTAACTATAGCAATCACGATAGCATCAGTTTTAGCTTTCATGTCTTGCGATATTATATCTGAGAAAGGCAGTCTGGAAGAATCTTTAGACGTAGTTCCTAATGTTAGCTTAGTAGAAGGAGCAGAAAATGCTTCTTTAAAAGTTAATCGCGGAACTGACAGAAACAGTTATTTTACTATTGAAGTCAGTAACATCACACCAAATGGATATTTAAGAAATGGCACCTTTGAAGGCTGGTGCATTCAGTGGGATAAACCGATTAATTCAAATGGTGGTATCTATGAAAATGTTCCGTTCTATTCCACATTTGGTGATGAAAAATTCAAGCCAATTAACTTCTTTTTAAACGAAAGAAGAGAGTTAAGAGCGGAAATTCCTGAAATGACTTACCGGGAAGAACAAATTATAATTTGGACCCTCAGGGATTTTCCAAAATTCGATGTGGAAAATCTAGATATTTCTGACCTTCCATCGAGCATGGTCCAGAATGGCCAAGTCAATTTTGATGCTGGTATCGTTCAAACAGTTCTCGACCATGTTCGTGACGGAATTGATAGCTTTAGCTATGAAGATGGTCAAATATATGGTGTTGTAAATGCGCATTCTGAGGACACTCAAACCACACTAATCGTGGTAGGTGATACAATGTATGCATTTGGTGACGGTTATGAGGGAAGTTTTCGATGTAGCTATAGCCAAGGTTGGGGATGGGTTTTTGAACACAATTTAAATGATGGAGATGAAACGTATCCATTTCTTGCTGGTGTCGGCAATGCAGACGAAAATTGTGATCAAAACAATTACTCAGTAAACATGGATAAAAAAGTTGGTGACTTAACAATTAGTTATGAAGCCCCAATTCTATCTTTTGAATTCAAAGCTGATGATGATTATGGATTCAGAGATCCCCACATTTGGGTTGGATGCGAAAGAGACGATATAACTCAGATACAGGGCTTTGCGCCAGGCCAATATCCATATCCTGTTGACTTTGATCAAACCTTGATATTTGCCGAACAAACATTTGATGTTGATATTTCTTCTTATCTGGATAGCCCAAAGTGTACAGGGGAAAGCATATTTGTCTCAGTTCATGCGGGTAATTAATCTTAAATATAGATAAGAAGTAACAATTTGAAGCTTTTAGAAGCCTTGCAGAATTAATTCTGCAAGGCTTTTTTATTTGTAAGGATATTTTTTCCAGATACTCATCCCGCTAAAAGTTATTGATGTGACCCACAATCCGCTTTGCCGTCCCAATCAAATTTTTCATTGCTGGTTTTACCACTTCCATCCATCCCGCTTTCGAAGTAGTTGTTTTTAATTCATACCAAGTTATCCTTTAATTGCCTTGATATAGAGGAAATAATGCGTTTAATATTCCAAAACCACGACGCAACCTAATTTTGTTTAGAATGGTTTAAAATTTCCTAGAACTAAAGAACTGACAAGTAAAAAAATTCAATAAAAACCCTATCCCATCAACCCCCGATCCACAAACGGTGTATGGGGCTTCAGTCCACCGTTATTCGAAAGCTCAGTGATGTGAGTTACAATCCTCTCTGCCGCTTTACCGTCCCACTTTTCTGGGATGGCGCCTGTTTTCCAGTTTCCGCTCATCAGTTTTTTCAGTGCGGGCTTCACTGCTTCCGGGTTTGTGCCGATTAGTTCATTTGTACCTTCAGTGATGGTTTCGGGGCG
>SLAU01000153.1 GCA_007126675.1 Balneolaceae bacterium | reverse complement strand
CTTTCAAAATATGCAATACCGGCACCGGAAAAGAGGTTCATAAATACGAGAATCAGAAGCCAGGGTGATCGCTTTAATATCATAGCACCGATACTGGCTTCGGCAAGTGTCATTTTACCGAGGCTTACGGAACCCATCTTATGAAAGTCATCGGTTGCTTCCTCTTCAAGAACATCCATTACATCATCAAATGTGATGATTCCAAGCAATTTTCCGTTTTCATCCTGAACAGGAATTGCGATCAGATCATACTTTGAGAGTAATTCAGCAGCTTTTTCCTGAGTATCAGAAGCCTGCACACTGATTAAATCTTTGGTCATCAGATCTTCCACCTTATCATTCAAAGTGGCAAGCATCAGCTCGCGAAGGGAAACAAAGCCAACCAGCTCACGGTTTTCTCCCAAAACATAAATGGTATAGATCGTCTCTTTATCAGGGGCTTCCCGCTTAATTTTTTTAATCGCTTCACGTACTGAGCTATCCTTATACACCCACGCATAGTCGGAGGTCATAACGGCACCTGCCGTTCCCTCTTCGTATGTACTTAGCCGTATAACATCATCCCGTTCCGCTTTTGCAAGTGACCGAATAACCGTCTCACTAAGATCGTCATCAAGGGTTTGCAGAAGGTCAACACGGTCATCATGCGACATCTTTGAAACAAGATTCACCAGCCTGTTGAACTTCATGGATGTGGCAAGATGCTGTTGTGCCGAATCACTCAGATGTTGAAATACAGCAACTTTTTGATCAGGGTCCAGCGTATTGAAGATGGGTAATAGTTCCTCATCTTCAAACTGATCCATCAGGTCGGCAAGTGTTGCGGGATGCAGTTCTTTTACCTCATCCCTGATTGTATCGAGTACTTCTTTGGGTGCCTGCGGTTCAAGCAGTTCTAATAATTTTTCTTTTTCCATACTGAAACTCCGTTTGGAATGCCGCCGGGATGCAGCCGAAGTTCAGTAAAATGCATTTAGCAGTTGATGAGCAATTTACAAACTTTAGCCGCATGGCCATGAAACGGCAAATATGTTGATTGATAATAATGACTACCGGGTTCGTCCATAAATAAACAGTTAATTGCAGTATATCGCGCAAGACGAAAAGCGCATCAGATTATAAATTTAATTAAAGGAAAGTACAAGTTGCAGAATTTAAATTTTAGAAGGATTGGTTTGGGTTTGAAATACTGAACGTATCGCAGAGGACTTTTTGTTTTAATTGTTTTGTAACAAAATCAATTCAAAGCAGCACTAAAGTTTCGTATCTTTACCCGTTTGTACCAAGTTTAATAATTACGCTGAATGAGCGAATCATCAAAATCTGTTTCGGAAATTTCAAAGAACGGCACCCCAACACGCGATCGTCCCATTATCGTTAAAGGAGCCCGTGTGCACAACCTTAAAAATGTGGATGTGAACATTCCCAGGAACAGGCTCACTGTGATCACAGGTGTATCCGGTTCAGGAAAATCAAGCCTCGCGTTTGATACAATTTACGCCGAAGGCCAGCGCCGGTACGTGGAAAGCCTTTCAAGTTATGCGCGGCAGTTTCTGGAACGGATGGATAAGCCGGATGTGGATTTTATGCAGGGAATTTCACCTGCAATGGCGATTCAGCAAAAAACAACATCTTCCAATCCCAGGTCCACAGTTGGCACCTCCACAGAAATTTATGATTATGTGAGACTGCTGTTTGCGCGAATTGGTAAAACAATATCTCCCAAATCAGGAAAGCAGGTTCAAAAAGATACAACAGCCACCATTATCACTGAGCTGAATGAGCAGTTTGATGAAGGCACTAAGTTTTACGTGTTATTTCCCATTCATCTGCATAAAGACAGAAAACTGAAGGATGAGCTTACTGTTTTAAAAGAGAAGGGATTAACGAGGCTGCTGAACCTGAAAGATGAATCTATTCTTGAACTGAACAGAGACGATACGGATTTATCAAAAATCAACACAGATAAATATCGTGTATTGATCGACAGGCTAGCACTAAAAAATGACGATGACACGCGCGGACGAATTGCCGACTCCCTTGAAACGGCATTCAGGGAGGGTAATGGAAGATGCAGTGTTAAAATCCGCAATGGAGAAGAACTGCCATTCAGTGAACGGTTTGAACGGGATGGAATCGAGTTTTTGGAGCCCACGCCCCAGATGTTTTCATTCAATAATCCATTCGGTGCGTGTGATACCTGTGAAGGGTTCGGAAGAGTGGCTGGCATTGATGAAGATCTTGTAATACCGGATCATGATAAAACAATTCGGGATGGAGCCATCGCACCGTTCGATTCGCCCCGGTTCAGCAAACACCTGAAAGACTTTGTGAAGATTGCGGCAAAAAAGCAGCTTCCGATTGATGTTCCCTACAAAGACCTGGATAAAGAAACGAAGCGCATTTTATGGAAAGGCGAAGGGCAGTATATAGGAATTCATAACTTTTTTGAAGAGATAAAAAACCAGTTTTACAAAGTGCATATGCGCGTGTTTTACTCCCGCTATCGCGGATACAGCCGCTGCCCCGATTGTGAAGGTTACAGGGTTCGGAAAGACGCACTCTATGTAAAAATTGATGATCTGAACATTGGCGAAGTTTCTGAAATGACAGTGGGTCATGCCCGTTCTTTTTTTGATGAGTTAAAAATAACTGATTTTGAAAAAGAGGTAGCCGGACAAATTTTATATGAAATCAGAAAGCGGCTAAAGTACCTGGATGAAGTAGGCCTGGATTACCTTACGCTTGACAGGCTCACCAATACGCTTAGCGGCGGTGAATCACAGCGCATCAGCCTGGCAAACTCATTAGGCAGTTCACTGATCGGGAGCCTGTATGTGTTGGATGAGCCGACAATTGGGTTACATCCGAGAGATAATGACCGGTTAATAACCATTTTAAAATCACTGCGCGATATCGGTAATACCGTTCTTGTTGTTGAGCACGATCCCGTAATGATGAAAGCTGCCGATAATATTATCGATATTGGTCCCTTTGCCGGCCTGCATGGCGGTGAAATTGTTTACAGCGGTCCGTTCGATAAACTGCTCGATGCCAAAACACTGACCGGAAAATACCTGAGCGGCAAGATGGAGATCCGGGTTCCGGAAAAACGAAGAAAAGGAAACGGAAAGTCAATCCGGGTAAAAGGGGCATCAGAGCATAACCTGAAAAGTGTGGATGTTGAATTTCCGCTCGGAAAACTGGTTTGTGTAACGGGTGTTTCCGGTTCCGGGAAATCAACGCTTGTTCATGATACGTTGTTCGCTTATATCCAAAAGCAGCTTGGCACATGGAAAGAAAAAATAGGCCGTAACCGCGGAATTGAAGGGGCGCGTTTTGTTGAGTCGGTAGAGATGGTAGACCAAAGCCCGATCGGAAGGTCATCGCGTTCAAACCCGGCAACCTATACAAAAGCATTTGATGGTATTCGTGACCTGTTTGCAGGCACAAAGCAATCCAAAATAATGGGATATACTCCCGGGCATTTTTCATTTAATGTGCCCGGCGGACGTTGTGAAAGCTGCCAGGGTGAGGGTGTTCAAAAAATTGAGATGCAGTTCATGGCAGACATTGAACTGGTTTGCGAAGAGTGTTCCGGTACCCGTTTCAGAAAAGACGTTTTACAGGTTAAATACAGGGGGCATAACATTCATGATGTGCTTGAAATGAGTGTGAGTGATGCGATCGAATTTTTTGTGGATGAAAAATCGATCATAAATAAACTGCAGCCTCTCGAAGATGTTGGCCTGGGATACCTGAAACTTGGGCAGAGTGCAACCACATTATCAGGAGGGGAAGCACAGCGGGTTAAACTTGCCAAGTTTCTGTCAAAAACCGGCACCGATGAAACACTATACTTTTTTGATGAGCCGACAACAGGTCTGCATTTTGAGGATATCTCAAAGCTTTTAAAATCATTCAATGAGCTGGTGGATCAGGGGCACTCGGTGATCATTATTGAACATAATCTGGACGTGATCAAATCAGCGGACTGGATAATAGATATTGGACCTGAGGGAGGATATGGCGGCGGCCGGATTGTTGCGACCGGAACGCCGGAGGATGTTTCAAAAATAGAAGAAAGCCATACCGGAAGATTCCTGAAAGAGATTTTGTAGTAGATTTAAAACTGTAAATATGCATTATTTACATCTTCGAGAAAGGGTACAAAGTTGCAGTTTCCGGCAAATCCATTTGTAACATTAAAGAGATAAATGCATCTTACCTGTGATCAGTATATCATCTATATGCTCTATTCAGAGCTTAAACTTCAATCAAATATAATATCATGAAAAAATTAATTACCCTTGGTACGGCATTCATTTTTGCTGCGATGTTTGCATTTGCAGACCAGGCAACAGCGCAATCTCCCGTTAACTTTGGAGTAAAAGGTGGAGTTAATATTGCAAATATTTCCGGAGATGAAGACCCTGACTCAAGAAGTGGCATTCATGCAGGTGTCGTTCTCGACTTTTCCCTGCCAGCGCTTCCCATCGGAATTGAATCGGGTATCTATTACACGCAAAAAGGTGCTGAACTTACCGAGCAGGGCATTACACTTACCGGAAAACTCGACTATATTGAAGTTCCCGTTCTAGCTAAATTAAGGCTGGGACCTCCGGGACCATTTAGTCCGCACTTGGTTTTAGGTCCTTATGCCGCTTATAATGTTAATGCAGAGCTAGAAGCTTCCGATGGATCAGCATCAGCTTCTGAAGATTTAAGCGACGTTACATCCGACTTTGATTTCGGAGGAATTGTGGGTGTGGGTGCTGATTTTAACCTTGGGTTAACCAAGCTCAATATATCAGCCCGCTATAGTTTTGGCTTTTCAAATATCAACGATACAGATTTTGATACAGACGATGAAAGCCATCGTGTTTTTATGATATCAGCCGGCATTATGTTTTAAAACAATAAAGCAATAAAATGTAGAAAGGAGATTTTGGGATTACCGAAATCTCCTTTTTTATTAAAATTGAGTATTTGAATCTAGTCAGCCAATGATTGCCCGACTGTTATACTTAAACTGGAAGTTGTTTCTTGCACGCCTGACTCGCTTGCAGGCTGCGCTTATTATTGGCTATAGTTTATTTCTTGTCGGGATGTTTATCAATATTCTGGGAACCGCTGTTGTAGTAATATTTCTTGATTCAACTACGGCTCAGCTCCAGATGGACCTCCCCTGGCTTACAACAGAAATACACCATCTGATACTGCTTGTTTTTGCGAATGTATTCTGGATACTCCACTTTTCTTTTACAAGCACGCGCCATATAAATGTAGAAGAAAACCGAAAACTGCTGGCGTACGGTTATCCTGCCAATAAGCTTGCCTGGCACCTGAACCTGATGAGCCTTTACCATCCGGTAAATATAATCTACAACATGACATGGATTGTATTTTTAGGAATTCAAATAAACAGCGCATGGAATATACCTGTAATGGTTTGTGCCGTTTTACTTAACTATGGAATTATTTACTCGATCAAGCAGCGGTTTTTAAAAGTAATAGAGCAAAGATTCAGGCTGATTGTCGGCAGTGTACTGTTTGTAATATTTGGAGTGATTACATTGGTTGCGATCATCACAAGAGATCCGGCCACACTTTTTGGAAAACTGGCTTTTCAGCTGTCAGAGATAACAGCGGTTTTATATACTCTGCCGGGCGGATTGCTGTTTCATTCGGCAACATACCAACACGAACCGCTGGTGACTGCCGCACTGCTGATTTTTATGATACTTCTTACCTGGCTCATCTTTCGTGATCATTACTATAAAACGCTGTCCGGATTATACAGTCCTGAGTTCAGAAGAACAGAAAAGCAAATTAGCGTTATCTGGGCTGTTTTGAAAAAGTGGCTGGGGCCAAATGCCGGAAAGTATTTTTACTACGTGGCGATACACCCTTATAATCGCCTGCAGTTATTAGCCATTTTTATTATCCCGCTTGTTTATGTTCCGTTGCTGCTGGTTCTCGATTTTGGAGTTGTAACTCAAATATTGGTGCCAACACTTTTAGCAGCAATCCCGGTGGCACTGCTTGCCATGGGTATGGCTAATATGTTCGGTTATGAACATAAAGAGATGTTATTACATATGCAGCTTCCGGTACCATTAAAAACGCAGTTAAAAGAGAGGTTTTTGGGGATTATCACTGTTCCCCTGTTTATTTTTTATGCTATTACAATTCTTGAAATAATTTACCTGCCTGAACTTGGAACCGTATTCGGTATATATATAGCTAACACATTCTTTTTTCTCTGCTTTATGCTTTTCTTTCTTTGGAGCTCTTTTTACCAGTATCAGACAGCGAAGTATAGTGCATTCAGTTACAAGCACCCGATTGTGCCTCAAAAAGTAACATTTTCAATTTCTATGCTCATATTTATAATGGGCTACGCTGTATTTGTGCCCCTTGGTGATCTTGAGCCATACAGGCTTTGGTTTATGACGGCGTTAATTACAGCCATTGTGTTTTATCTGTGGCTGAACTTTGAATCTCTTGCAAACGCGTTCCGGAGGAGAATACTGATCAAACTTTGGAGTGATTATTAACACTATGACCATTTAGTTTGGCTTCATTTAAACTTTTCACAATACTTAATGCAAAGATCTGGTGGCGGTCTGTAAAAAAGGGCGAGCTTCTTGCGATTTCTTTGTATGGAGTGTTTTTGATGCTGATATTTTTTCAGTTTGTTCAGCTGGCACTTCTTTTCCTAACTGCTGAAAATGCTTCCGTTATCCAGGAAGTTTATCCATGGTTTGATGAAAATGCATGGGTGCTTTTCCATCTTGCCCTGATTAACATGGTTTGGTTCATGCAGTTTGGTTTTACCAAAATGACCCGGCTGCAGCTTGCTGAAAATAAAAAACTGATTGCCCTTGGTTTTCCATTAAAAAAAGTTGTTCAGTACATAAATCTGACCGGATTTCTTCACCCATTAAACGTATTGTTTCATCTTTTCTGGCTCATCTATTTTACATCACTTGCTAATTCCTTAACCGGATTGTTTGCAACGCTACTATTTATACCTGCCAGTTACCTGATGTTTATTATCATCAAATGGAAACTTCATAAATTACTTGATAAAATCTCGGGGCCTCTCAAATGGATAGGAGGTACTCTGTTATTTGTAATTACTGTAGTAGCTCTGGCGGGTGATCAGATATTTACACTGGAAAATCCTGAACAGCTGATTCAGCAGCTTTACGGGGTCTTTGTATATACACCGGGTATGTTGTTCTATACTTTTTTTACTGAAGGATCTCCTGTCATTTTATCTGCAGCTAGTTTATTTCTGGCCGTATCTGTTATCTGGATGTTTTTTGAGGTAACACGCCAAACCCGGGAGGCACTTGTAACTCCCTTTGCAACAGAAACCTCAGAAAAAAGCAGATCTTTTTTGAGACAATTTATTACACTTTTCGGGCATGAAGGAGGGAAAAGTCAATTTTATATCTGGAGCCATCCGTATGCACAAACGCAGGCAGGTTTTGCACTTCTGTTTCCGGCATTTTACCTGTTAGTTGTTGCGGATGCCGGCCTTCCCGGTGCAAACTATATAGTACCGATGTTTTTCACAATGATGCCGGTTATAATATGTGTTGTAATGATTTCAAATCTTTTTGGATTCGAAAACAGGGAGTTATTGCTGTCGCTGCAATTTCCTGTAAAGAGGACCAACATGTTAGCTGAAAAACTGAATGCTGCATTTATTGTTGGAGCTTTTGTTGCAACGGCGGGCTTTGTGGGTGTGCTTTTCTTCTTTAAATCTCCCATACACCTTATTCAGGTTATGATGGGTATTACGCTCATCTTTCTTATTTTTTTCAATTACCTGATGAAAAGATCACTGCTTCATTACAAAAAAATTGAAAGTGTGTCGATGTTCTCAATGTCTAATCCGGTTGTGGCGCAGTCATTGAGTTTTTTAAGCATATTTGGCATACTCTTTTTATCTGCTTTAGTTTTTCCTGTGTACGAATCAATACAATTATTTCATATTAGTGCAATCATTGCAGCAAATGTGTATGTTCTGATAATTATCCGGCGTAACTTGAAAAAATTTCCGGCAATATTTAAAAAACGGTTAATTCCTCAGCTATGGAACGAGCTTTAATCATCAAAAACCTTACTAAATCGTACGACAAAGAACCGGTGTTAAAAGACCTGAATCTTGACGTGCCGGCAGGCAACATATTTGGATTGATCGGCCCAAACGGTGCCGGTAAAAGTACATTGATTGGGGTATTAACAGGCCTTCTGGATTTTGAAATAGGTGAAATTGAGATTAATGGCCTGCAGCTTGATACTGCTAATGAAATTGAAATCAAAAAGGATGTGGCTTCGGTTCTTCAGCCGCCGCTGCTTTTTGAAAATTTTACCAGCTACGAGTTCACAACGTATGTTTGTGAGATGTATGGAACCAGCGGTCCGGACCTTAACGACAAGATAAAATCACTGTTTACATACTTTGAAATTGAGGAGTTTACCTATGTAAAGGTGCGACAGTTATCATCGGGAAGCAGAAAGAAACTGGCATTTTGCACCGCCATTTTAACCGAGCCGAAACTGATATTTCTGGACGAGCCTTTTGAAAGTGTGGATGTTATTTCAATTGGCAGAATGAAAACCATCATAAGAAAGCTGCGCGAAAAAGGAGTTACCGTTTTTATTACAAGCCATATACTCGAAGTAGTCGAAAATCTGTGTGATGATATTGCAATCCTGCACAAAGGGAAAATCCTCGCATATCTTGATGCCAAATCACGCCGGGAGCTCCAGAAAGACTCAAGCCTGAGTGAAATCTTTGAACAGTACGTTGAAGTTCGCAGCAGCGGAGAAGAGTTGCTGAACTGGATTTGATGCTGAAGTGCAGGTTTGTTTGAGTTTTATATAAAAAGTGAGGCAAAACAAAGTCCCCCTTTGAAGGGGGACTTTGTTTTGCCTCGCTTTTTATATAAAACTCAAACAAAACAGCACTGCCGTATCAAATCCAGTTCAGCAACTCTTCTCCGCTGCTGCGAACTTCAACGTACTGCTCAAAGATTTCACTCAGGCTCGAATCTTTCTGGAGCTCCCGGCGTGATTTGGCATCAAGATATGCGAGGATTTTCCCTTTGTGCAGGATTGCAATATCATCACACAGATTTTCGACTACTTCGAGTATATGGCT
>SLAU01000025.1 GCA_007126675.1 Balneolaceae bacterium | reverse complement strand
GTTCAGAAGGTCCGGCTCTTTTGTGTAATCTTCCTGCGACAACAGGCCGGCGGGCTTATTTACCACAAGCAGATGATTGTCTTCAAACAGGATCGGTATATCAGGGTTTGTACCGGTGGATTTTTGCATGGATCAATTTTGACAAATTAAACTGTTTACAATATAAATGTTTTAGTGCACACAGCTGTTTCATATTTTCAGCCTAAATAATTACAAACATGTCAGTTTCAGTAAAAGAGAAAGTTGATCATTTGCCGCAGAAGCCGGGAGTCTACCAGTTTAAAGACTCGCGGGGTAACCACTTGTATGTGGGCAAGGCGAAGCGGTTAAAGAACAGGGTGAAATCGTACTTTCAGCAATCCCGAAGCCATGATGGAAGGATCAGGGTCATGATTTCGAAAATTGACGATGTGGAAGTTATTGTTACTGATTCGGAAGCAGAAGCGCTGATACTCGAGAACAACCTCATCAAAAAACATCAGCCCCGGTACAACATCATGTACAGGGATGATAAAACCTATCCGTATATCTGTATTACTAATGATCAGAAACCGCGGGTTTACCCTACGCGAACTGTAGTAAAAGATGGCAGCAGGTATTTTGGCCCGTATGACCATGTTGGCCACATGCGGAGGATGCTGGAAACCATCCGCAAAACATTTGGGCTGTGTACCTGCGCAGTTTCATCGAAAAACATTGACAAATCGAGAGGTGCGCCAAAATGGCACTCCTGTTTTGATGATTACCTTCAGAACTGTTCCGGTGACTGGGACGATGATAAATACCGGGAAACCATTTCAAAAGTTGAGCGGCTGCTGTCCGGAAAAACCGAAGATCTGATTCGTGAAATAAAAGAGGAGATGCAGATAGCCTCTGATGCACTTGCTTTTGAAGAAGCTGCAGAATTACGGGATAGCCTTGAGTCTTTGGTCAAGTACAATCAGAGAATGAAGGTGGTATCAGATAAGAAAGTGAACAGAGATATTTTTGCGATTGAAGTTGATGAGGAGATTAATGAAGCTTGCGGCGTGCTTTTTAAAATCAGAGAAGGAAAACTGATCGGAAAATTTCACCGGTTTCTGAAAAATATTGAAGGGAAAAGCCGGGAAACGATGATTCAGTCCTTTGCGGAAGATTATTATACCGGCCAGTTTGCGGGGGCTATACCTGATGAGGTTTATTTGAGTAATGAAATGGATGATCCGGAGCCGCTTGAACAATACCTGCATGAACAGCTTGGAAAAATTGTACCGGTTCACGTACCCAAAATAGGAGAGAAGAGGCACCTGATTAAAATGGCGATCTCTAATGCAAAATTAAATTTAGGTGAACGAAAACTGGAAAAGCAAAAGCAGGAGAGAGACCGTATACCGCAGTCAGTGAAGGATTTAAAGCAATATTTGAACCTGGAGCGCCTTCCCCGAAGAATCGAATGTTTTGATAATTCAAACATACAGGGATCGGAACCGGTAGCATCAATGGTATGTTTTATGGATGCGCAGCCTCGCAAAAGTGAATACAAGAAATTCAAAATCAAAACAGTAACCGGAGCCGATGATTTTGCATCAATGAAAGAGGTTATCATCCGCAGATACAGCAGAGTAAAAAAAGAAAAACTGCAGCCGCCCGACCTGGTAGTCGTAGATGGCGGCAAAGGCCAGCTTAATGCTGCACTGGAAGGATTACGCGAAATAGAGTTTGAAGATCAGGTAGAGATAGCCGGTATTGCAAAAAGGCTCGAAGAGATATTTGTGCCCGGTAAAGCAGATCCGTTAATGATTCCGAAAACATCACCGGCGCTTAAATTATTACAGAGAGCAAGAGATGAAGCCCACCGGTTTGCAATCACATATCACAGGAAAAAAAGATCAGGCAGAACACTGAAAACGGAACTTACTGAAATAAATGGCGTAGGAGAGAAGAGGGCTTCTGAATTGCTGAAATATTTCGGTTCAGTAAAAAAGATCAGAAAGGCAGATTTAGAGGAATTAAAAAAGGTTGTGCCAAATAAGACAGCTGGCACAGTTTTTGATTATTTTAATAGAGAAGAGTGAAAATACATCACATTTATATGTGATAGATTATTTACAGACTTTTAATTAATCTTTATGTAGCATTAGTTTATCGACAGGTAAAACTTAATGATCAGGTTTAAGGCCATCTGAATTTAAACATTGTTCGAATTGTTCTTATAGTAGTGACAATATTATCCCAACTTTGAATTATGAGACTCAAAAAGGAAAAAAACATACCGACCAACTACGACAAAATGAAGGACAGTGAGTTGGTGCATCTATATCGGAAAAAGGATGATCAGCTTGCCTTCAGGGAGCTTATGAACAGGCACCAGGCCAAAGTATATTCCTATATCTTCAGTATGGTCCATAATCGTGAAGTGGCTAACGATATATTTCAGGAAACCTTTACCAAGGTGATCACAAAAATGGATGATACCTACAATGAGCAAGGTAAATGGATCGCTTGGGTAATGAGAATTGCACATAATGCAACTATTGATTATATCAGAAAACAAAAACGATTTGTAGACGTTAGTAGCTCGTATGATAAAGAGTCGAAAACTGACTTTTACGACAGATTGCCAGACGAAGATGCTGTAAATCAACAGGATAAGCTTGAAATTGATGAGTCAACATCAGAACTTCTTGAGCATATTTCGAACCTGCCAGAGGAACAGCGCACAGTAGTTATGCTTCGTCATTATTATGAGATGCCATTTAAAGAAATTGCTGAATTAACAAAAGTTTCAATAAACACGGCACTTGGACGTATGCGATATGCGTTAATTAATCTGCGTAAAATGTTCGACGAGAAACGCGAGAAAGAAACGAACAGTGTATGACCAAAAGCGATACTGACTGCATTAAATATTTAGAGAATGAGATGGATCCCTCTGAAAAAATTGTATTTGAGAGGGAAATTGAATCAAATTCAGATCTGCTCATAGAACTGGAAACCATTCGAACTATCAGGGATAAAGTAAAAAATAGCCTACCCCTGATCTCGGCACCGGAATCGGTGTTGGAATCCGTTGCTAATTTTTCGGAGCAGCATGCTCAAAAGCCAAAGGTTAAAAGCATACCCCCTTACCTAACTGCTGCAGCCGCAGTTTTTGTTTGTACTATTACAATAGGAATTTTTCTGATCGATGAATCAGGAACTCATCAAGGTGATGTGATTAATGCATCATTTAATTCAGAAATTAATCTGCCTTCGGGCATAAGCACATCAGAAACAGAGACTGAAGCTGTAATTCCATGGGTTGACAGAAATCAGGTACTTCATTTTACCGGTAATCAAGATGAAAAGGCAGATGGAGCCGATCCAATTTTTCAAAACAGTTACAAACATCTGACTCCGGTTGGCCCCGCAAATGATGTTCGAACTACACAAAGAAGCTTTCACCTGACACGCACTTCCAATTAGATTCTTTTTAATAAGGACTTGCAACTGATTGCTTATCAATAAATTGAAAGCTTCTTTAAAAATCTATTCACATTCAGATGTGAATAACTTCTTTTGGTAAGCGTTTAAGGGTGGCTTATATTCATTACCCAGATAACTTTAAACATATTTATTCCGATTAATGGGCAAAATATTATCTATTGCAAATCAAAAAGGGGGCGTTGGTAAAACAACTACAGCCATTAATCTTGCTGCAAGTTTAGCAGCAATTGAGCATCCCACACTGATCATCGATATTGATCCGCAAAGTAATACAACAAGCGGACTTGGCATTGAACCAAAAACAGTTTCAAATTCAATTTATGAAGTGATGGTAGGTGGCGTTGAAATCACCGATTCAGTCAGAGAAACTGAAATATCCTATTTGCAGCTTGTTCCGGCACACATCAATTTAGTGGGTGCAGAAATTGAGATGGTTGACCGCTCTGAGCGTGAACGCATCTTATCTAAAGCGATTGAACCGCTGAAGGATAAGTACGATTTTATCATTATTGATTGTCCTCCTTCATTAGGGCTTTTAACTATCAATGCACTTACAGCATCCGATTCGGTGTTGATTCCGGTTCAATGTGAATATTTTGCATTGGAAGGGTTAGGACAGCTCTTAAACACCATTAAAATTGTAAGGCAGCATCTGAATCCGAATCTTGAAATAGAAGGTGTATTGCTTACAATGTATGACACCAGAACAAGGCTTTCGAACCAGGTTGCTGAGGAAGTAAAACGGTATTTTGATGATCGTGTATTTTCATCCGTTATTGCCAGAAATGTGAGGCTTGCTGAAGCACCCAGTTTTGGCAAACCGGCCCTCATGTATGATGCGACGAGTGTGGGTGCTAAAAACTATCTCTCACTTGCGAGAGAAATTATCCAGAAAAACAAAAAACTGTTTAAAAACAGCCCGGTGCTGGCTAAATAGGAGATCGTATGTCGAAAAAAGTTTTAGGCAGAGGATTAGGCGCTTTTTTTCCCGATTATGACGATCGCCCGGATGATGAAAAGAAAGATCAAAAAGAGAGTAAAGTAAAAACTGCAGTACCTATAGAGCCGGCTGAAAAAGTTAATGTTGTACTCAATGTACCTGTAGCGCATATCCGGCCGAACCCTCATCAGCCAAGAAAAGACTTCAAAGAAGAAGCAATGGCTGAGTTAGCAGACTCTATTAAAAAGCACGGCCTCATACAGCCAATCACGGTGCGGTATATTGGCGAAAAGCGATTCGAGCTTATAAGCGGTGAAAGAAGATTAAGAGCATCGAAATTAGCCGGGCTAGACGAAATTCCCGCTTATATACGTGAAGTGGATGATGAACAGCTGATTGCCTTTGCACTGGTCGAAAATATTCAGCGAGAAGAGCTGAATCCCCTTGAGATAGCATTTGGCTACATAAGGCTGATGGAGGAATGTAATTATACGCAAGGTGAAGTTGCAGAAAGAGTAGGGAAAAACCGAACTACTGTCACAAATACACTGCGGCTGCTTCAGCTGCCTGATTTTGTTCTTGCAGCACTCCGTGATGAGAGGATTTCTGCCGGTCATGCACGATCACTGATAACCCTGAGCAGTGAAAAAGAGCAGAAAGAAGTATTGAACACGATACTGAAGAAATCACTATCAGTGCGGCAAACAGAAGATTTTGTACGCAATCTTGATAAAAAGAGCGGGAAAACCAAAAAGAAGAAAGAGACGAGCAAATCAGACCCGTTCATTAATGGGATTGAAAAGCAACTCAGAGATTCCCTGAGTACCCGTGTGCAAATAAAAACAAAAGAAAAAGGGGGGGAAATTCGTATTGAGTATTACTCGAACGATGATCTGGAACGTTTACTGCAATTGATACATGAGACGACTTAGTTTCATATTCCTGCTTTTTTTTATTAGTGCCCCTGTATTTGCTCAAAGTAGTTTTCTTACGAAAGATCAAACACTGTTGGAATATCGATCAAATTCGGTAGATGGCTATTCAATGCCGGTATTTAATTCAAATGAGAATTCAGAATATCCGGATCCGAAATCAGTACTTTACAGGTCGTTAATGATACCGGGCTGGGGACAGGTAACAAATCGACAAATTTGGAAAGTACCTATTGTTTATGGAATATTTGCAGGAATTGGGTATTTCGCATATCAACTGCATGATTTATACAGCGATTACAGGGCTGCTTATTTTAATGCAACACGCGGAGAAGATTCTGACTTTAGATTTGGACAAACTCCTGATTACCTTATCGGGATAAATGAAAATCAACTACGTTCTAACAGAGACTCTCTGAGAAACAGAAGAGATTTTATGTTTATAGTAATGGGATTAGCTTATGCATTGAATGTTGTAGATGCTTATGTTTTTGCTCACATGCGTAGTTTCGATGTTTCTGATGATCTGTCGGCAAATATGCAGTTATCACCTGCTCTGCTTGCTGACTTTTCTCCGGGAATTTCACTTTCAGTTTCACTTAATTCAAAATAGAATAGATAAAAATGAGCGCACCAGAATTTTTTACAAAGGAAAATATGCCTGCAGATCGTTTCGAAAGAAATGGCAGTGACGATCTGTGGAGTGTATTTAAGATTATGGGTGAATTTGTAGAAGGATATGACCGGCTTTTAAAAGTTGGACCATGCATCTCTATTTTTGGATCAGCCCGTTCAAAGCCGGGTGATAAGTATTACAAGATGGCTATAGAAACCGCCAAAATGATTTCTGAAAATGGCTTTGGAATTATTACAGGCGGTGGCCCGGGTATTATGGAAGCAGGTAATAAAGGTGCTAAAAATGCCGGCGGGAAATCAGTAGGCCTTGGCATTAATTTACCACACGAACAGGGAATTAATAAATTTGTGCTGCCCCAGTACGAAATTGAGTTTAAATACTTCTTTGTTCGAAAAGTAATGTTTGTAAAATATGCACAGGGGTTTATTGTTTTTCCGGGTGGATATGGAACACTCGACGAACTTTTTGAAACTCTGACACTTATCCAAACCAAAAAAATAGAAAAAATTCCGATTGTTATGATTGGAACCGAATACTGGGGAGGGCTTATGGAATGGCTTCAAAAAACATTAGTAGATGAAAATTACATTTCCGAAGAAGATATGGACCTCTTCATGCTTACCGATGATCCGACGGAAGCAGTTAAATATGTATGTGATTTTTACAAAATCAGAAAGCCCGGACCAAACTTTTCATTTTAACATCAACTGCAGCATAGGGTTATCATATGCAGGAAACTTTTTATACCTAATGATGTTTATTATTAAGAGGTGTAAAACTTAGATAACTTGAAATGAAAAAATTTATTAAGTTTAACCCGTTTTAAAATTAGCATAAACACACAATCTTCAACATTATGAAATCTTTCAGCCAAATACTTTCAATCGTCTTGATATTCGCCCTTTCATTGGGATTATCAAATATAGTATCAGCACAGGATGATCCTCGGGCAGAGGCAGTTACTTTGTATAACAATGCACAGGAATTAGCATCTGACGGGCAATATCTCGATGCTGTTGAAATGTACAGGGAAGCTATGGAAATTGCCAGGGAGCACGACCTTGAGGACATACTTGAGTTAACTGAAGAGCAAATACCTCGAGTATTTCAAAGAAGAGCTGCAAATGCTTACAGTGAATACCAAAGCTCAAGAACTAAAGATAATGCCAACCGTGCTCTGCAGTATTTTAAAGATCAGCAGGAAGCCGGCGAAGAGTTTGGTAATCAGGCGGTAGCAGATCAGGCAAGAGGCGCAATTCCTCAGCTCTATTATATCAGGTCAGTACATGAATTCCGCGATGAAGATCTGGAAGATGCCATGGCGAGTCTTGCCACTGCATTAGAGCTGAATCCGAATTATGCCACAGCACATTACCAAAAGGGTATCGTTTTTAAGAAAAAATATCCTGAAGATATAGAAGGTGCACTGGTTCATTATGACAGAGCTATTGAATTAGCTGAGCAAATCGGAGATAACAGAACTCTGAATAACGCTCGCAGAGGTGCCGCGGAAGAATTAATTTTCCGCGCAGTAACTTTGGCTGACGAACGAAGATTTAGTGATGCAATCTCGCTGCTTAACAGAGTCGAGAATTACGACAGCAGCTCAGCGGATGCACATTACCGCCTTGCTGAGATTTATAATGAAAGAGGCAATTGGGGTGATGCTTTAAGACACGCACAACAAGCTCTTGAGTTTGAAACAGGTGGTGTTGTAGACAGAGCAAAAATATACTTTGAAAAAGGCACTGCTTATAAAGGTATGGGCAATAAAGAACAAGCTTGCGAAGCATTTGAAAATGCAAATTACGGCGAATTTTCCGAGCCGGCGCAACACGAACTTCAGTTCGAACTGCGCTGCCCTGGCCATTCACCGACAGGCCGATAAAAAAGGTATTTTTTTAAGTATTAAAAGCCACGTAATTACGTGGCTTTTTTTATTTACACGAGTTTTATTTAAGCGTAAAGGTTCTCTATCTTCATGACTTAAATTCTAATACCAATTTCTGATTCAACTAATGTCTCAAAAATCTAACCTTGATCAACTCTGTGTAAATACAATTCGAACACTCTCAATGGATGCCGTACAGGCTGCAAACTCCGGTCATCCGGGAATGCCAATGGGGATGGCGGATGTGGCTTATGTTTTATGGAACCAATTTTTAAAGCATAATCCATCCAATCCTAAATGGTTTGATCGGGACAGATTTGTTTTATCAGCAGGTCATGGTTCAATGTTACTCTATTCTCTGCTTCATCTGTATGGATATGACATGCCTCTCGATGAGATCAAAAAATTCAGGCAGCTTGGCAGTATTACTCCCGGCCATCCGGAATATGGAATGACACCCGGTGTGGAAACAACAACAGGTCCGCTGGGACAGGGCTTTGCAACAGGAGTTGGAATGGCAATGGCTGAACGATTCATGGCCGAAACTTTTAACAAAGACTCACATAATCTGATTGATCATTACACCTATGCAATTGTAAGCGATGGTGATTTGATGGAGGGAATTTCGCATGAAGCTGCATCGCTTGCAGGCCATCTAAAACTCTCTAAGCTGATTTATCTATACGACTCTAACAAAATTACAATTGACGGTTCAACCGACCTCGCATTTTCTGATGATTCAAAGAAACGGTTTGAGGCCTATGGCTGGGATGTACAGGTAATTGATGGCCATGATCACAAACAGATTGAAGAAGCTATTGAGAAAGCCCGGCACACAGATACTCCTTCTCTGATCGAGTGTAAAACAAAGATTGGTTACGGCAGTCCAAACAAAGAAGGTACGGCAGATTCTCATGGCTCACCTCTTGGTGAAGAAGAGATTAAACTTACAAAACAACAATTAGGATGGGAATTCGATGAGCCGTTTTACATCCCTGATGAAGTGCTTGAACATATGCGGTCTGCTGTTAAAGAGGGAGAAAAAACAGAAGCTGAATGGAAGGAATTGCTTTCTGATTATGAAAAAGTTTTCCCAGATGATGGAGTAAACTTTAAGATGTTTGTTAACAGAGATTTGCCGAAAGATTGGGATGAGATTTTACCGGTGTTTGAGGCCAGCGAGAAGGGGCCGGCAAGCCGTGCATCCTCAGGAAAAGTGCTGAATGCAATTGCTGATCATATATTCAACCTGGTTGGAGGTTCAGCAGACCTGACAGGCAGTAATAAAACGGATCTTGACGGGAAGGGAATATTCACCCCAGAAGATTATTCTGGCCGCTATATTCATTACGGAGT
>SLAU01000107.1 GCA_007126675.1 Balneolaceae bacterium | reverse complement strand
CGTTCAACAGAAGAAGAGAAAAAGCAGCAAATTGATAATCTTGATGCATTTAAAAAGATTCATGAAGAAACCACTTCCGATGCACTGGATAAACTAAAGCAAACGGCAAGAGAAAATGGCAATCTGTTTGAAGAGCTTATGGAAACCGTGAAGTCCGCTTCGCTTGGCCAAATTTCAAAAGCGCTATATGAGGTGGGTGGACAGTACCGGAGGAATATGTAGAAATAGCATTTTTGGTGTGTCTATTTGAGTAGTGTTCTGAAGTCTTATTTTGCATTCTTTGATCAAAACTGAACTTAGAGAATCATCCCCCGATCCATTGAAAATAGATCTTCCGATTTGAATCATAAGTTACAGCTCTTAGCTAATTCTTAGTTATATATCTCTCTGACACTTTTCACCGGGGAAAAGTGTCCAAAACCCGCCGGCTTGCGAAAAAATGGCGAAGCTCTGCAACGCTCCGCTAAAAGAAAACGAAGCTCCATATCGTTTCCGGCTGTTATTAAGTTCTCAGCGGAACGTTTTCTTTCTTAACGCTGCGCTCTGCATCGCTTTTGTCGCCATTTTTTCACGAGGCCGGAAGTGCTTTTTCTTTTTTAAAACTCTAAGCTTTAATAAAGAAAAAACCGGCCTCTGATTCGTAGAGGCGATAAGCAGAGCGGGGCGACTGAGACGTTTTGATAAATCATACCGGTGATAAATGGTTTGCTTGGGAAACAAGAGATGGACCATTGATTTATCTGTCGAAGGAGAAACCCGCGATGGAGCCGGAGCGAATCAGCCGCCTTGAATTTTTGGTTACTTTTGTTTCAAGACAAAAGTAACACGATATTTTAATCAAGCTAAGAAGTATGAGTATTAGCTCTTAGCTAATTTTTGGTTGGCTGATCACTATTGTTTTTTTGCCTGTCCGACAACCAAGAACTTAAGCCAAAGTTCCAACACAGGTGTCCCAATGCGGAAGTCAGGAAGGGGGACAATAAAAAAAGGCAGGAATTAAAAACTCCTGCCTTTCTTTAAAATCTTTAGCTTACTTGTCTCGTCTTCGCTCAGCCGCGGGCTGTTAATTGGCCTTTTAAGCGCTGCGCATTTGCGACCTGCTGGCTGTTGCCATACTCGTTCAAAATTTTATCAACCATTTCGATTGCATTGCTATTCATGCCAGCTTCTTTGTAGGCATAAGCTGCTTTCAGCAGATTGTAGGGTGTGGTTGTGCTGTTGCGATCCATTGTCGCCGCTCTTTGAAACATACCTGCGGCTTCTTCATAGCGTTCCAGTTCTGCGAGAATGGAGCCGTGTAATGAAGTGGGAGCCACCCCGGTAATTCCGCTTGGTTTGCTGTAACCTTTAATAAAATCAAGAGCTGTCTCAAAGTTACCCAATTCATACTCGGCCACTGCTGCGTAGTATTTTGCCATATTGCCGGCATTTGTTCTTCCAAAATTGTTTGCAATCTGAACAAAACCAAGAGTTTGCTCGTCGTCACCGTATAATGCAGTTTCAAGCTGGCCGCGCATAAACTGAGCCTCTGCGATTCCGAGTAATTCCTGTGCCTGACTTTCCTGCTGGTTCATGTGAATGAAGTAGCCAATGGCTAACGCGATAACTGCAATAATTCCAATGCCACCGCCGATTACAGCGGCTTTATTACGTTCATAGAAGTACATGAACCTTGAGGAATATTCAATCAGAATATCCTGTTCTAAATCTTCTTTTCTAAGTCCCTTACTCATAAAATCTTATAGTTCTGAAAATTTTGTATTAAGCTTTGAAAGTTATCACAGTTTACGGTTTAAACCAAGTCAAATACGGCAATTTGATTAAACCAAAACACCGTTTTGAAGAGTATAAATGGTATCGCACCTGTTGGCAATCTCTTTCTCGTGAGTGATCAATACGATTGACACATTTTCTGTCTTTCGCAGTTCAAGAAGTAATGAAAGGATCGAGTCTGTATTCCCTTCATCCAGGTTACCGGTGGGCTCGTCAGCTAATATGACCGGCGGACGGTTTGTAAGTGCACGAGCCATTGAAACCCTTTGCTGTTCACCGCCTGATAATTTTGAAGGTCGGTGATCTAAACGTTCTGACAGGCCAAATCTTTCCAAAAGTTCTGCCGCTCTCTTTTCCGCATCTTTTTTACCTGCGCCGCCAATCAGTGCCGGCATCATTACATTTTCGAGTGCGGTGAATTCAGGTAGTAAATGATGAAACTGAAAAACAAACCCGATTCTTTTATTCCTGAACTCAGCAATGTAATCCGGTTTCATTTTATGAACCGCCTGATCCCCCCACCAAACTTCTCCGCTGTCCGGTTTATCAAGCCCTCCAAGGATGTGAAGCAATGTACTTTTTCCGCAGCCGCTTGAACCTACAATTGCAGCAATTTCTGCTTTTCGCACTTTAAGGTTCACATCAGTTAAAACCTCAAGCCTGCTGCCGTTGCCCGACTGTGAACTAAAACTCTTCTTTAGCTGATTGCAGCTCAGCACTGTTTCAATACTTTTTATCATTTAAACTGTAGAATTAAAATCCGGGTATATAAATGGTTTTATTGATTTACACTTGCCGCTTTCTGTCTTTAACTCCAGGATCACAGAGCACATCCTATTATCTTTGGTTGCCACACTATACTTTTGGGGAGAACCAAGTGTAAAACGTTTAATCGCCGTTTTTTTGCTCATACCAATAACGGAGTCGAATGGCCCGGTCATACCTGCATCGGTAATATAACCGGTTCCCTGGGGTAATATTCTTGCATCGTTCGTGGGTATGTGAGTATGTGTTCCAACTATTGCGGAAACCCGGCCGTCAGCATACCATCCAAAAGATATTTTTTCGGCGGTAGCTTCGGCATGAAAGTCCACAAATATCAGGTCGGTTTCTTTACTGATGTTATCCAGTGCCCAATCAGCGGTTGAGAACGGATCATCAATCTGGGGCATAAATGTGCGCCCCTGTAAGTTCAGCACGGCAATCTTTTTATCAAACCCTTTGATATCATAAATGCCGTAACCGTAACCTGCATTTCCTTTCGGGTAGTTGAGCGGACGCAGAAGATTTTTGTCTGTTTTCATGTAGTTGAAAATCTTCCACTTGTCGAATGAATGATTTCCGCCTGTAATTACATCAACACCAATTTCGTACAATCTTTTAACAATCTCCTGGTTCAGGCCTCGTCCCTGGTGAGAATTTTCTGCATTGGCTATTACAAAGTCGGGCTTTTCTTTATCTAAAATGCCCGGAAGAATAGTTTCGAGCAAAGAAAGCCCGGATTCACCAACTATATCAGCAATAAAAAAAACTTTAACCGTGTCTGACATCAAATAGATTTTTCATGATTATTGTGATGCTGAAGGTACGAAAAGAGAAGGGAATCAGATAATTTCAGGCAACATATTTTGCTATTGAAATGTAATGGCTAAAACTTCCGGCCAAAACAAACAGATGCCATATACCGTGTGCAAATCTGTGACTTGGTCCCAATGCGTAAAATATCACTCCAAATGTGTAGAAAAGACCGCCGGCAGCAAGCCAGTAAAATCCGGCTGTCGATAAACTGTTAATCAGCGGATCTAACACTATTATGACCAGCCAGCCCATTAGCAGGTAGATAATTACCGGAAATATTCTGTGGCCTTTGCTTGGTATCAGGTCGATTATGATTCCCAGGGTGGCAAGTCCCCAAACGATTGCGAAAATGGTCCAGCCAATTTCACCGCGCAAAGTAATTAGTGTAAACGGGGTATAGGTACCTGCAATCAGTAAATAAATTGCCACGTGATCCAGCTTTTGAAACACTTTCTTCAGTTTACCTTCAATGCTGTGATAAAGGGTGGAAAATGTATACAGCATAAAAAGAGTAAAACCGTAAGTAGTAAAACTGATTATTTTCCAGGGATCGCCTTTAGTTGCTGCGAGGTAGATGAGTACCAAAAGGCCTGCAAACGACGCAATGGCACCTACAAGATGAGTAATTGAATTAAACTTTTCTTCTTTACACATAGCTATTTAACTGCACAAATAACTATAACATTCCGCGGATATTGCAAGCTTTTCAGAGATTTTTTTAACTGTTTATATCTTTCAGAAGTTTTTCAATTTCAAAATTAACCTGATCCATCAGTTCTGCTTCGTTATTTTCGATATGCTGTAATCTGCTTCTGATTTCAAATAATTCTTCTGCAATACTCAAAGAGGCGAGAATCATTACAGTTGAATCCGGCTGATTGGAAAGTTCATTGCGATAGACCCTGAATTTTTCATCTACAAATCTTGCAATCCGTTGCATGTTATCCACTTCATCCTCACTCACTTTAAGCGGAATCTGCTTGCCCATAATGGTGACTTTGATCGATTGCATATTACTCTCCGGTATGTTTTTCGATTTGTTTAATCAGGTTAGATATCTGATGCCTCATTGCAATTCTCTCCGATTCACTGATGCTTGAAAATACATCCGTTTTGTCGTTTTGAATCTCCTCAATCTTATTTTTGAGCTTCAGATTCTCTCTTTTTAAATCTTTGTTTTCACTTCTAAGCATGCTAACCTGCGTTCTGATTTGATTCAGAAGTTTCGCAAACGTTTCTTTTTGCAAATCGTTAACTGCCATAGCGTTAGATTCAGGATCTTAGTTTAGCATCAAATTTCTTTTCGAGTGACCGCACAACTTTTTGAACCACCGGTTCTACATCGTTGATTGTCAGTGTCTTATTAGAATCTAAAAAAGTAAGCCTAAATGCAATACTTTTTTTGTCTTTCCCAAGATTTTCGCCCTCGTACACATCAAAAACATCTACAGAAGTAAGTACAACTCCGGCTGTTTGTTTGATTTCGGCTGAAAGATCACCGGCCCTGACGTTCTTATCAATCGTAAAGGCTGCATCAAACTCGAACGATGGAAATTTTGGTACTTTTTGATATACAGTATCTTCGGGTAAAAGATTTGATTTAAAAATTGCAGACAGATCGATTTCGGCAGTATACAGATTTTCATCCACATCAAACCCTGTAAGCAGTTCTTTTTCAACCATCCTTAGTTTGGCAATTCGGTTTCCGCCTGCTTCGTAATGCAGTTCCGTACTGCTTTCAACTTTTCTTTCAATCTTATCTGACAGGCCAAGCTGAATTAAAAAGGCCTCAAGGTCTGACTTCAGGTCAAATACGGAAAATTTAACCGGTTTCGACTGCCAGCTTTCATTCTGTTTAATTCCGCACACGCCAAACAGTAAATGAGTGCTTTCAGAAACTCCATCCACCCAAGTGCCTTTACCCTTGGTTTTGCTGAACACATTGCCAATTTCAAAAAATCGCAATGATTTACGATTTCGGTTCAGATTGAATGAAGCCGTTTTTAAAAATCCGCCTACAAGTGATGTGCGCAGTGTAGTGTTTTCCTGTGAAACCGGATTTAGTGTATCCACATGATTTTCCTCAGAAGAGAGCAGAGATACTTCTTTTTTCGACAATAATGAATTCGAGGATATCTCTTTATAAGCCAATGATTTGGCAGCATTTCTCACTTTTTCTTTAAACGATTCCCAATCCGAAATCTGCTCCGGAGTGATGGATGGCGAAGTCTCCGGTGTAGGGATATTGTTATAATCAAACACTCGGCCTACTTCCTCAATCAAATCTACCTCGCGGCTTATATCAGGCCGGAAAGGAGGGACGGTACAGGTAAGAGTGTCTTTATCTTTCTGTTCCGTTACAAACTCCAGATTCTTCAAAATTGATAATACCTGGTCCATTTTTAGATCAGTACCCAACAGATGATTTACTCTGCTGACTCTCAAATCTACTTTTACCGGTTCATGCTTCACCGGGTGTATATCGGTGTAACCTTCAACTGTGGCACCGCCTGCAATTTCGGTTATCAGCTGCGCTGCACGTTTTGCTGCGCGTACCTGCATGGTAGGGTCGATGCCGCGTTCAAACCTGTAAGAACTGTCGGTTTGCAGTGCCAGGTTTTTCGATGCTTTCCGGATTGATGAGGGATCGAAATAAGCACTTTCAATCAAAATATTTTTTGTTGATTCGCTTACTTCGGAATCTTCACCACCCATCACACCTGCAATCGCAACAGGCCCGTTTCCATCACAGATAAAAAGTGTATCAGCCGGCACGGTTCTTTCTGCATCGTCCAGTGTTTTGAATTTCCTCGGTTTGTCAAAACTTTTGACCACAATTTTTTTGCCACCAATTTTATCGTAATCAAAAGCATGAAGTGGCTGGCCAACTTCGTGAAGCACAAAGTTGGTGATATCAACCACATTATTTATCGGCCTTAACCCGATCGATTTCAAACGTTTTTGAAGCCAGTCAGGCGATTCTTTGATCGTTACTCCTTCAACCAGGTAGCCAACATAACGGTGGCACTTTTCAGAATCTTCGATGCAGATATCAATTTTATCACTTAAGTCTTTTTTGCTTTTCTTTACCTCTTTGTAAGGAGAACTGAATTTTCCTTCAACTACTGTTGAAAGATCTCTTGCAACTCCAAGATGACAGGCTGCATCCGGCCGGTTGGGCGTTAAACCAATTTCGAATGTAAAATCAATATCCTCGTTGATGACTTCATTAAGCGGAGTGCCGGGTTTAATGTTTTCATCCAGAATCATGATTCCGGTGTGATCATCACTCAGTCCTAATTCTTTTTCTGAACAGATCATACCAAAAGACTGCTCACCCCGTATTTTTGCTTTTCTGATTTTTAACTGGCTTCCGTCAGGCAGGGGAACAGGCAGATGAGCCCCAACTATAGCAAGAGGTACATTTTGTCCTGCAGCTACATTATCGGCCCCACAAATGATCTGTTTTGACTCTTTGCCATCATGAACCATACAAAGGGTCAGGCGGTCAGCATTTGGGTGAGACGATACGGATTCGATTCTACCCACCACAAAGTTTTTAAAATCTGATCCTGTTTGTGTTACCTCCTCAACCTCGAGGCCCAAGAGGGTTAATTTATCTGCAATTTTTTCAGCGGAAGCATCTGTATTTATATACTCGCGTAACCAGTTTGCCGAAATTTTCATTAGTCAGCTATTATTGAATGTAAATTTATGAATTAAACTGTTCCAGGAACCGGATATCATTATCGTAGAGCACACGGATATCATCAATACCGTAACGCAGCATGGCAATACGGTCAACACCCATACCAAAAGCGAACCCGGTATATTTTTCCGGATCGATATCAACTGCTTTAAATACATTGGGGTCTACCATGCCGGCTCCCAATATTTCAAGCCATTGGCCGCCTTTATCGCTTTGCCACCACACATCCATCTCAAGGCTTGGTTCCGTAAACGGAAAAAAGGAGGGACGCACTCTGTACTTTACATCACTACCGTACATCAGTTTTGCAAACATCACCAGCGTTTCAATTAATTCGCCCAGGGTAACTCGTTCATTCACATAAAGCCCTTCAACCTGGTTAAACTGAAAGTATGATTTGGCTGTAACGGCTTCATTTCTGAAAACCCTTCCCGGCATGATAGATCTGACCGGAGGCTTTTGCTCCTTCATCAACCGTATTTGAACGGGAGAGGTGTGAGTGCGCAATACATGATCTTCTTTTTTCGGATCATCAGATTTACGGACAAAAAACGTATCCTGCATATCGCGTGCGGGATGATCAGGCGGGAAGTTGAGCGCGGTAAAATTGTGGAAATCATCTTCCAGCTCCGGCCCGTCTGCAATATTAAAGCCCAGGCGAAGAAATATCTGCTTGATTTCGTTCAGAGCCTGCGTAAGAGGGTGATAGGAGCCTGTGTACGAGGGTTCAACCGGAAGGCTGATGTCATCGGTGGCTGCAAACGAAACTTCAGCCTCCGAATTAAGCTCTTCTTTTTTATCGTCAAATTTCTTCTGTGCAAGGTTTTTAGCTTCGTTCATTGCCTTGCCAACTTCGGCTTTTTCATTATTGGGTACTTCACCCATCATGCCGAACATTTTTTGAACTCTGCCATTTCTGGACAGAAACTCGAGCCTGAACGCTTCTAACTCTTTTTCATCCGATATTTCAAAATTCTTTATGTCCTCTTTCAGGCTTTCAATTTTGTTTTTCATAAAAATGGATCCGTTTATTCCGGATAGCTTAAATAAGTTGGATTAGGTATAAGGGGTAAAAAAAAACCGACAGACCTAATATAAAGATCTGCCGGTTTAATTTGATACTGAAAGATTAGTTAACTGCTTCTTTCACAACAGCTGCAAATGTTTCAGGATCCCGAACTGCGATATCCGCTAACATTTTTCGGTTTATTTCCATGTCATTTTGTTTCATTCCATGGATCAGTTTAGCGTAAGTGGTCCCATTCAGTCGGGCAGCAGCATTTATACGGGTTATCCAAAGCCTGCGAAAAGTTCGTTTCCGATTTTTCCGATCGCGGTATTGGTACAAAAGACCTTTTTCGACCGCGTTTTTAGCAACAGTATAAACGTTTTTTCTTCTGCCCCAGTAACCTTTCGCCTGTTTAATAATCTTACGGCGACGGCGACGGGAAGCCACTAAGTTTCGTGAACGTGGCATTTGTTGAACGTTTTAATAGTTAAAATTTTAGTTTCCGTAGGGAAGCATTTTCTTTACGGCTTTTTCGTCTGCTTTATCAACAAGCGTAGATTTGCCGAGGTTGTTCTTCCTTTTGGAGTCTTTCTTAGTTAGGATGTGGCTCTTAAAAGCTTTCTTGCGTTTAATCTTACCGGAACCGGTCATCATAAAGCGCTTTTTAGCACCACTTTTGGTTTTCATTTTAGGCATTTTATTATCTGCTTTTTCCTGAAAAATTAAAGACAGGAAATATACGCAGAATAATTGCCTAAAGAAAGCACAGGCACCTCAATAAATTTCTTTGGCTTTGAATCATAAGTTATAGCTCTTAGCAAAATCTAAAATTACACATCTCTCTTGTACTTTTGAGCGTTCAAAAGTACCAAAAACCGCCGGCTTGGATTTCTTACGGTGGGGTTTTCCTCCGGCTATGCGATGTAAAAAACAATGGTCCATAAAAATCCCGCAATTTTTTAAGCTTCTCACCGGTATGTTTTTTACAAACATCGCACACGCCGGACAAAAACCAGACACCACCTTCAGAAATCACGATGCCGGAATAACTTTGTCCTTGGTAAAACTGTGAGCTTTAAAAAGAAAATACTCGGCCTCTGATTCGTGGAGGCGGTAAGCAGAGCGGGGCGACGGAGACGTTTTGATAAATCATACCGGTGAT
>SLAU01000367.1 GCA_007126675.1 Balneolaceae bacterium | reverse complement strand
GCGGAGACCATACTTTCATCTTTATTTCATTATGATCGCTGTTAAATGAAAATGAGCGTTCGGTTTCGAACCAGGAACCTCCATAAAATTCACCACCGTCTTTCACCATTTTTCCAACCCACTCGCTATTATTAACATCATCCGGATCAGGATTTTCGACAACAGTTACCGAACCTCCTTCAAAATCGGTGAATGCCTGTTCCCAGTCGAAAAAACGATCTTCAAACAGAAGCGGCATCGATACGCGTGCTTCTGCATTTGGATCCTGGTACACTCTCACATAATCTACAACCATCTGTTGTGGAAATTCCGTGGTTGCATCCGGGCTGCCGGGCCAGTTACCACCCACGGCTACATTCAGCAAAAAGTGGAACCTTTGCTCGAACGGTGCTGGAAATTCCTGATCTTCGGAAAACCACTGTGTTTCTGTATGGTAATGGATATCATTCACATACCATCGGATTTCACCTTTCTCCCATTCTATAGCAAACGTGTTAAAATCATCACTAAAATTCCCTGAGGGAAGTTCATAAGCTCCACCACTGAAAGTGTGTGGAGGTCCATAATGAATTGTACCGTGCACAATATTTGGTTCGTGGCCAACCAGCTCCATAATGTCGATTTCACCGCTTGCGGGCCATCCGCCATAAACAGCATCGGTAGGCATCATCCAGAATGCAGGCCAAATTCCCTGTCCTTCGGGAAGTTTAATGCTCGCCTCGAATCGTCCATACCTCCAGTCTCCCTGGTTGATGCTGCGAATACGGGCTGAGGTATAATCCATACCGGAGAAAGATTCTTCCAGTGCTACAATGTGAAGTTTACCATCCTGTACAAAAATGTTATCAGGTCTGTCTGTATAGTACTGAAGCTCGGCATTTCCCCATCCGGAGAGGCCATCCGATGCACCTGTTCCATATTGATAGGACCATTTTGACAGATCCAGTTCATTTCCTTCAAATTCATCATACCACACAAGCTCCCAATCAGTGTTCTGATTTTGCTGAGCAAAAGTGAATGGCGATGTAATTAAAATCAGAAGTGCTGTAAAAGAAATAGTAGCTGCTAATCTCATATAAATGCAATTTTAGTGGGATATTATTTCATAGAATAGCAAATTATTTTCACACTTTCCATTATAAAACATGATTCTAATTAAAAGATAGAAAAGCGCTATTCGAAAACTGAAATAGGGCTTTAAATTTTTGTTCCAGCTTATTCCAGAAATATATTTACTGTGATTTTTCAGTAAAATTTGAAATACATGATATTTTTGTGCAATATTTTTGCACAGATTTGAATATAGTTCTTTTGGCTGTTTCTGTCTCTTAATTGTTTGTTCTTGCTTGGAATAAAACCTCAGTAGTTCTACTCATGTTACTCGCAGCAGAGCTGCTGAGTGGGCGTCCCGATGCAGAGCATCGGGACGAGATTTCCAATAACTACTTCACCAGCATCATTTTGCGGGAATCCTGCAACTGCCCGTCAATTACCAGCTGATAGATGTAGACCCCGCTCGAAAGATTGCCGGCATCAAACTCTGCGGTATAGCTGCCGGGAGATACCACTCCTTTGTTACTGACCCACACTTGCTGCCCAAGTATATTATATACACGAATCGTGACATCCGCTTGTTCGGGAAGGTGGTAGGGAATAATTGTTCCCGGATTGAAAGGGTTCGGATAGTTTTGATCAAGCTGAAATGTTTCAACGGCTTCTCCGCCCTCCTCTATTGACACCGGGTTGGCATCTTCCATTGACAGAACGATTGTATGATGTGAATCAAAGTTCAGATCTTCGATTGTTCCGGCTCCGGAAACAGTAATAACCATCTCATCGCCTCCGGCAAGATTTGTAATACTGTAAGCTCCTTCCTCTATATTAAGGCCCGGTATAAAAAGCTCATCAAGCTCTAGTTGCTGCGATCCTGTATTAATCATTACAAGCAGCCTTTCATCATCGTAAGTTCTCTGAAAAGTATAGAGTGCATTTTCACTGTTTGGAATATTCTGGTACTGCCCGCGCCGTAATGATATATGATCGTTTCGAAGATGGACCAACGTACGATACCAGTTAAGCAGCGACTCCGGGTCATCATCCATTAATTCCACATTGCGATTAGTGAAATTGGAATTCACGCTTCTCCAGGGTGAACCGGTGGTGAAACCAGCATGGGTGTCAGAGGTCCACTGCATTGGTGTTCGAATATCGGGATCGGGCTTGGTGCCGGTCATCCCGATCTCTTCGCCATAGTAGATAAAAGGCACACCGGGTAAAGTGAGGTAGATTGCCGCCGCAGTACGCGCGCGGTCCGAGTCATCATTAAACTCGCTCATCACCCGGTCTTTATCATGGTTGGTAAGAAATGTTGCATACTGTAAAAAGTCGTAGCTGTCGTACACATTTTGCATCTGTGCTTCCAAAGCACGGGCATCACCCTGCCGAACGACATCCATCATTGTATAAGCAAGATCAAACTCGAAAGCGATATCTATTCGGTCATCGCTCACATAGGGAATTACCTGTTCAGTTGATGTCCATGCTTCACCCACTGTAACAGCATCAGGATTGGCAGCTTTAACGTGGTTATTGAATTCGTGCCAAAACTCGAATGTTTCCGGTACGTGCTGAAGCTGGCTGCCGTCTTTATGGATGAACATTACCGCATCCAGTCTGAAACCGTCTACGCCAACTTCTGTAAGCCAAAATTCGGCTGAATCAAATATTTTTTGTTTTAGCGGTTCATGATTAAAATTCAGGTCGGGCATCCCTCCCCAGAATAACCCATAATAATATTCACCTCCGGATGAGTGCCACACATTCTGTCCCCAGGGACCGTTGTATCCGGGATGATCGGGCCGCCAGTAATAATATTCGCGATAATCATCCACATTTTGCTGTGAATTGAGGAACCATTGATGTTGCGATGAACTGTGATTTACCACGTAATCGATAATTACTTTAATTCCACGTTCGTGTGCTGCGTCCAGGAAAGCCTTGAACTCATCCATGGTGCCGTATTCGCTGTTTACTGACTCATAGTCTAGCACATCATAACCATGGTAACTGGGCGATTCGTGGATCGGCATCAGCCAAATTCCTGTAATGCCCAGGCTTTCGCCCGATTCAGGATCACCATCATTCAGGTAATCCAGCTTTTCAATCATTCCGGCAAAATCGCCGATTCCGTCACCATCGCTGTCAAAAAAGCTTCGTACAAATATTTCATAGAAAACGGCATCATTCCACCAATAGGTTTCACCCGGTTCCCATTCGTTTACAGTGATCGCATTTTCTACTGTCAGGGTATCAGCCTCGTCTTCATGCTTTGCTATCAGGGTAACATCATAGCTTCCTGCGTTTTGGTAGGTCACCACAGGATTTCGGTCGGTGGATGTGGATGGCGTCCCTCCTTCAAACTCCCATTTCCATTCAGTCACAAAGCCTCCTGAGCGATCGGTAAACCATACTGTTCCATTTTCAAATATTGAACTGCTTGAGATTGAAAAATCGGCAATCGGCGGTCCATCGGGCGGCAGTTCATCATTGTACCAAACTTCAACTACGTTGTCCTCTTCCTGTACGGTATAACTTCGGTTTGGCCCTCCGCCGGGAAACTCTTCGCGGCCATCCCATTCACCGTCAATCCGAAATTTGAATTCGATTGTTTCGCCCGGTGTAAAACCGTCTACATTGATGGAGTAAACCAGATCTCCCTCCTCATCCTCTAATAAATGATCACTGCCGTCCCACCCATTAAATGTGCCGGCGATATCCACAAAGTTTTGATCCGGGTCAAAATTACCCAAAACCTGTTGGTAGCTCATATCTACATTGAAAGAAACCGAAACCGTTTGGGCATAAAGGGGAACAGCTAACAATAAATGAATGAAGAGAACGGCAAGCGTGCGAATAGGCTGAAGCATAAGTTGTACTATACTAATTTATAAATCTTACTTTACTTACAATGTAAGCCCTTACATTTAAAAGAAAAAATTTTTACACGCTTCTGACCAATAAAGATAAAATTGGATCCTTCACCGTGCGGAAAAACACCGCACGCTCAGGATGACGCTTCTAGGTCGTTATCATAGGCATGGCACAACGGCGTTGCCGTTGTGCCATGCCTTTTCACTCTTGATTTAAAGCGTCATCCTGAACGAAACCCTATTGGGTGTAGTGAAGGATCCAATTATGTGCTGAAGACTTATGGACGGACTAATCGCAAATATTAACGAATTTGTGTTAGCTGAAGAGATCACAATCGAATTCTGTCGCTATTTAATAAGCATCATTTTTCTGGATTGCATGAACTCCCCGGCGATGATTCGATAAATGTAAACACCACTTGACAGATTACCTGCATCAAAAGTAAGCGTATGACGCCCGGCCTGCTGTCTTTCTTCTGCCAGCAAAGCCACACGCTGACCCAGAATATTAAACACTTCAACTCTTACATCCATTGCTTCCGGAATGCTGTAATTAATTTGTGTTGAAGGATTGAATGGATTTGGATAGTTCTGCTCTAACTTTACCCGGTTTGGAACCTCAGTGATAACTTCCTCATCTGAAGTAATGGCTAGACCTACATCATAGGTTGTGAATCCGGATGCACCTTTACCGCCGGCCATTGTAAACCAACCCGGAATATGAAGAATTCCATCTTTTCCAGCCATGCGATACACTGTGTTATTTGTACCGCTTCCCAGGCTAACCCACTGATTCAAGTCATTATTCCAGCGGTATAAACCTGACTGATTACTAAGTATTCCTGCAAATAACTCTCCTTCGTATTCATTGAGGCTAAAAACATTTACATTTTCTGGCAAGCCCTCACTGCGATCGACCCAGGTATCTGTATCTTCATCCCATCGGGAAATAAAACCTCCTCCGGCAGCATGAAGTTCTCCGTCTAATACATTAATAACTGTCACAAAGCTAAGCCCTTCACCAACCGGCATCCAGGAACGTGAGGATTCGTCCCATCTGGCAGTGTTATTAAGATCAGTTTCACCACTGGCTGTAAATATTCCGCCGGCATATAACTCTCCGTTATAAACTGTAATACTTCTGGCCCAGACACCTCCCTGAAAACCTTCGCCAACATTTTCCCACTCCTCTGTTCCGGGATTCCATTTAGCAATCATATCAGCTACAGAGCCGGTTTCTTTAGTAAATGCACCGGCCGCATACAGAGTATCATTATAAACTTCTATCTGCCATATACCAGATGTTAATGCAACACCATTTTCATTTGTACCTGCGAGGGCATCCCCTACAGGCACCCATTCCTCAGCATTTGAATTCCAGCGGCTTACCTGGCCGTTATTGATATTACCAGGCCTTTGTAAATCTGATGCATGAAGCTGCCCATTGAATGCAACCATGCTGCGAATGGTGCCATTAAGTCCCATTCCGAGCGGCTGCCAATTTGTTCCATTCCATTTAGCAATATTATTGACAGGCTGACTGCCGGCATTGTTAAAAATACCGGATACAACGATATAGTCCTCAAACCGGTAACTATCCATACCCAAACCGGCAAATCCCCCAGAGGTAGTTAAACCCAGATTATTATCAAAATCGAGATTGGATTTTGTGAATAACTCCCCGTTCTGAATCCATGCAAAATTTCGGATCGGATCAAAGGAAGATTGGGATCCTTCAAAAAATGTTCCACCTACAACCATTTCGTCATTTATCACATCAATGGCTAAAATATTTTGTACACTAAATTCATCTGAAATAACATCAGTCCACTCACCGGCTGAATCATCCCATTTTGAAAGACCGTTGAATACAAAACCCTGAGTTCCTGCAAACAGATCGCCATCATGTACTAAAAAGTCAAAAACACCTGACAGTTCCTGCCCAAATGGTTCCCACTCTTCACTATCGGCATTCCAGATGGCTGTGCTCGTTAAATTTTGAGTAACAAATGAACCGCCGGCCACCAAGCTATTGTCATACCAGGTGAGCGCATTAACATTTAGCCCCATAAAATCATCATCTCCAAGAGAGACCCAGACTTCATTTGACTCATCCCAATAAACCACTGAATTTATTTCTGAGCCTCCGCTTCGATTGAAAATGCCCGCAGCATATAAAGTATCATTCACTGACAGTAAATCTGAAACCTGGGTGATCCCGGCATCTCTTTCAAGTCCTTCTCCTAAAGCAATCCAGTCTTCACCATCCCAAGCTCCTATACTATTCAATTCAGTAATATACTGAGACGACGCTATCTGATTCTCTGAATCGAGTTTGGTTGCAGTAAATTCAATATCAGCAGGCTCCAGGTCACAATTCTCCAGGTAATTGTCTCGGATAAAAAATGAGAATTCACTATCATCAGAAGGATCAAAAACACCGTTCATCTCGGCGGGTCCAAAAACTACAGGCTGGCCAGCACCACAACTTAATCCTGTTGGCACCTCACTTAAAAGTGTCGTTAAACCCTGTTCATCTTCTTCAAAAAACACAATAGAATAGGTTCTTTCAAGCGTGTTAAAGTTTGCCATTGGTTCTGCAGAAAAACTTCTGCCTGTTGATTCTTTAACAAATTCTGCAACAAATTCCTGCTCATTATTAAATAGCCAGCCATTTGAGAATTCACCCACAACAGAACCTGAGGGTGCAGGTTCTTGCTGGAATATTGTGTAACTGCCAATAAATGTACCCTCATCTATATCGGTTACAAAAACAGTTTCAGTAAACCGTCCACCTGCAATCAGCTTATTGCCATGTACTTCAAGAGTCATTACAATACCGTTTACCCCGGTGTTCAACGCCTCCCACTCACTGCCATTCCATCGTGCGATATAATTAACTTCTGATTCACCAGAATGAGTAAAGCCACCTCCTGCATATAGATCTCCATTATATACCTGCAATACATATACTGTTCCGTTAAATTCGCCAAGCTGTTCCCATTCCTGAATACTATCATTCCAACACGCCACGTGTTTGATTGGCAGGTCGCCATTGAAAAAAGTAAAATCTCCGCCTATACAAAATGAGTTATCAAATTCAGAAATAGTTCTAACAACCCCATTTAATCCGGCTAGACCAAACTGATCACTAAACAGATCATCAGTAAACATACTATTAGTAGTAACCTGTGCTGCATTAGTGAATGATCCCAGAAGAGTTGTTAATTTCTCATGATCATTATCTGCGATAGCCTGCATTACACGCATCTCATACGTTTCATGATAGTTCCATTCAGTAGTTTGTTGCGCTTTTAACAGATCCTGAAAAGTGATCATTAAGAACAGAATGGCAAAGTTTCTTATCCAAAAAACAGTAGAAAATCCCTTATTAAAATTTTTCATAGCGATTTTAGTGATAGTTAGTATTAGTAGTAAAATGTCAATAAATAAGGGTATAGAAACAGCCAACAGATAAAACCCATTATTTTAAAAAAAGGCTAAAAAACTCTCTTTTAATCTATTTTTATTTTACCGAATACTTCATTTTTGCACAAACGAAAGGAATATTATGAATTAAATTTAAAATTTCAATATTTATATTTTAATACTGATATAATTTCAATCTGGGCGAATAAAATTTCCTCTAATTTATCCTTGTGGAGTGGCTTACCGATCATCCCGATCTTCAGCAAAAAATCCCCTGGTATGATCTAAAATTAGATGAAGGCTCTCACTATCTCAGGTTAAACCCGATATACCGCTGGAGAGAAAGTTCGCATGGATTGATTTTTGATTTTCAGTATGAGGGTTGAGTGATTGGCGATTCAGGGCGCAAAGCTCAAGATACGAGGTTCAGGGAATATCATTCGCATCCCATGAGGGACGCTTTGTCGGTAGCACCGTTCAGGTGCGTCCATCGGTTTCGTCCTGTAAGGACGATTTGTGCACAGATTGGCACAATGATTGGTCATGGCAAGATCTTTTCACAAACCGTCCCGCCGGGACGTTGCTATTTTTTTACGCTCTTTCAGAGCCACCAACAAGATGTCCCATCCGGGACATTCCTTTACCTCGTTCCATCCGCCTGCCTGGCTTTTCATAAAATAATTGAGTGAGACAGATTATAGCACCGGCAGACAGGCTCTGCGGTGGAACGAAATCCTGCAGCTCCGCTGCCTCTTTCGCGCAGCAGAGCTGCAGGAGGATATTACACTGCAGAGCCCGCCTGCTCCCGAACGCTTTCGGGATTCGGAGGGCAGGCAGTGGAATGAGATGAGAGAAGAGATGAACTTAAATTAGATGCCATAATTCACATTATTCTGAAACCTGCTTCACCTATATTCGTAAATATTGTTTATGAAAATTCTCACCCTGATATCACTACTCATTGCTTTTTCCGCTAATCTTAGTGTTTTGCATGCACAGCAAACAGTGATTCACGGGCAGCTGATTGATTTTGAAACAGATCAAGCCATTCCCTATGCTCATATTTATTTTATGGATGGCAGCGGCGGCACCACTACAAACGGAAATGGAGAGTTTAAAATAATTCTGACGAATGAAAATTCAGTCACTCTCAGATTCACAGCGATTGGCTATCAATCAAAAATGATTTCAGGAGAGGAATTAACAGATCAGAAAGTACACCCGTTTTATTTACAACCAAAAATTTATGAATCCGGAGAAGCTTTGGTAATTTCAGAATCGATACAGAGATACAGAGTCAGAAACCGCCGTTCTTTAATGAACAGGGGCGCAATGCAGCTTGTTGCCCCGCCGAAGGAGCATGTGGCTTTTGGAATTGCACAAGAAATTAAACCTAAAACGGATGTACTCTGGCCTTTGCAATTCAGAGTGCGGATACGGGAATCTGGTGAATTTGCAGATGAAGAAATTACTACAGATTCTGAGGCTAGCACAGATACATTCAAATTCCGGCTGCGTTTCGTGAGGGTTTCAGGAGATGGAAAGCCTACGGAAGAAGATCTGATCCCATTCCCCATTTATCAAACGATACCTGCAAAACAGGGTTGGCTTCAATTTAATCTTGAAGAAAAGAATATCCGAATTGAGCAGAACCGGTTCTTTATCCTTGTGGAGTGGCTTACCGATCATCCCGATCTTCAACAAAAAATTCCCTGGTATGATCTCAAATTAGATGAAGGCTCTCACTATCTCAGGTTAAACCCGATACACCGCTGGAGAGAAAGTTCGCATGGATTGATTTTTGATTTTCAGTATGAGGGTTGAGTGATTGTCTTCGTCTTGTTCTATCCGCTCTACCTGGCTTATATCTCGTTCCATCCGCCTGCCTATTATATTTCTTGTTCCATCCGCTCTGCGGTGGAACAGACCATTT
>SLAU01000219.1 GCA_007126675.1 Balneolaceae bacterium | reverse complement strand
TTTAAAATTTACTCCATCCGCAATTTACCCCAATAGCGGGTCAACATAAAGCCCGAACCGGCCGCGATCAGCCCGAGGAAAAGGGATGAACCGAAGTTTCCATAGAGGATATTCCCGGTCATAAAGAGCAGGCTGTAGATCATCATGGTTCCCAATATCATACAGATGATACCTGTCGGTACGTCCCATTTCAGGTTATCCTCTTTTGCCAGTTCAATACCTTCTTTTTCAGCCCGTTTAACAATGTATTTCCATCCAGGTCCGCCCGGCCTGATTCGCTTGTAGAAACTGCGGAGTGTCCCTTCGTCCACAGGATAGGTTAAAAGTGTGACGATGATCCAGGATGCGGAGGTCAAAAATACCACGCCAAGAAGTTTAATCACGTTCCAGTAGCTCATGCTGGTCTGGAAGCCGAAAATATCAACCATGCCATCTGGCAGGCGAATCATTGCAAAGTTTTCAATCAGGATAAAGATCAATGAAAAGGTACCGGCGGCAATCATCGCTGAAATTTCGGAGTATGCGTTAATGCGCCACCAGAACCAGCGTAGGATGTAGATCAGCCCGGTTCCCGCACCAATCATCAGGATATACTGGAACGCCTGCAGCGCGTTTTGCAGCACCAGAGCCAGCAGGATGGAGCATACCATCAGCGATACGGTAGAAATGCGCCCGAAACGTACGCGCTGTTTTTCGGTGGCATCCGGTTTGTAGAAGCGTCCGTAAAAATCGTTCACCAGGTAGGAGGAACCCCAGTTCAGCTGCGATGCGGTGGTAGACATAAACGCGGCAATCAGCGAGGCCACAACAAGGCCCAGCAGTCCGGCAGGCAGGAATTCGCGCAGCATGGCCGGGTAGGCAAAATCGTGCTGCATATATTGAGCGGGTACATCGGGGTATTGCTCCGCCATGCTGGCGATATCAGGGTAGATAACGAGCGAGGCGAGACCCACCAGGATCCACGGCCAGGGACGCAACGCGTAATGGAAAAAGTTAAAGAGAAGTGTGGCGCCAACCGCGTGTGATTCGTTTTTTGCTGCCAGCATCCGCTGCGCCACGTATCCGCCGCCACCCGGTTCTGCCCCGGGATACCATACCGCCCACCACTGTACGGCAATCGGGATCAGGAAGATACTGATGAACAATTCCGGCTGCGAAATACTGGGTACCAGGCTCAGCTTATCGGATACATTAGGATGGGCAAACAGGTTTGAAAGGCCGCCAATCTCGGGCGAGCCCACCACGTAAACCGCCGCAATCACCGCCCCGAACAACGCAAAGGAGAACTGAAACAGATCGGTCCACAGGATCGATTTCAATCCGCCCAGGCCGCTGTAAAAAACCACGATAACTGCCGCGCCAATCAGTGCAGGAGCCGGCTGTATGCCAAGCATTACTGCTGCTATTTTGATAAATGCAAGGGATACGGTAGCGATCACCATCACATTAAAGAAGAAGCCGAGATACACTGCACGGAATCCGCGGAGGAAAGCAGCCATTTTACCGGCATAGCGCAGTTCGTAGAATTCAAGATCGGTTAATACCTGTGAGCGATTCCAGAGTTTGGCATATACAAATACAGTGAGCATCCCGGTTAGCAGGAAGGCCCACCATTGCCAGTTGCTGGCCACGCCGCCGGTGCGTACCATATCGGTTACAAGGTTTGGGGTATCGGCCGAAAAAGTGGTGGCTACCATCGAAACGCCAAGCACCCACCATGGCATATTACGGCCCGACAGGAAAAAGTTGGTGGTATCTTTGCCTGCGCGGTACGATGCCACGTAACCGATGGTAAGCAGGATAATAAAGAAGAGGCCGATAATGGCCCAGTCAAGCAGTTCGAGAATCAATGGGTTTATCCTTCAAATTTACTGTTGATTTTTTTACGATTTGAACTTAATGAAAAAAGGGTAGAAATTTTGAATTATGAATGATGAATTTTGAATTAAGACCTGGAAGCGTCGGGTAAATCGAATTCAAAACTCCGCGCTAATCCGCGTACTCTGCGAGAACGTTCTCGCTGAGTTGCGCAGATGGTTCGCGGAGTTTCGCAGAGTATTTGCTGATGGCTGGCAGCCGGTAGCTTTCCATTTTACCCTTATTCAATTACTTTATTCCTCATCTTAAACCTCAACCAAAATCTCCACACCAATGAGCAACAAAATCGACCGCCGCGACTTCCTGAAGAAAACCTCCCTTGGCCTGGCCGGGGCCGGAATTTTAAGCAGATCAAAAAGTTCACTTGATTACAGACTAACATACAAGCAGGAATTCAACATGAGCGGTTACGCCGCGCCAAAGCTGGACACGGTGCGGATCGGGATGCTTGGGATCGGGAATAGGGGTGCCGGTGGCGTTCGTCGTTTGCGGCGTATTGAAGGCGTGCAGATCACCGGGTTGTGTGATGTGGAAACCGACCGTGTGGAAAATGCGCTGGCCGATCTTGAAGGGTACGATCAAAACCCGGAACTCTATTCCGGCCACCCGGAAGCATGGAAGGCGATGTGTGACAGCGATGATGTGGACCTGATCTACATCTCCACGCCGTGGGACCAGCATGCCGAACAGAGCGTGTACGCGATGGAGAGCGGGAAGCACGTAGCGGTGGAGCTGCCCGCCGCAAAAACGATCGAGGAGTGCTGGCAGCTGGTTGAAACATCAGAAAAAACCCGCAAACACTGCTTTATGCTGGCCAACACCTGTTACGATTTTTTCGAGATGATGGTGCTGAATATGGCACGTCACGGTTGGTTTGGTGAGATTGTTCACGGCGAGGGCGCATATATCCACGACCTGATGCAGATGAATTTTTCGGAAGATTATTACCACGATCTCTGGAGGCTCGAAGAAAACTCTACCCGTAACGGTATGCTGTACCCGCCGCATGCTATCGGGCCGATGTCGAAACTAATGAATATTAACCGGGGTGACCAGATGGATTTCCTGGTTTCGGTTTCCAGCAATGATTTCCAGATGGCAGACCGCGCCAAAAAGCTGGCGGAGGAGAACGAGATGTGGAAGCCGTTTGTGGGGCGCGATTTTCGCGGCAATATGAACACAACCACCATCCGCACACACAAGGGGCGAACCATTATGATTCAGCATGATGTTACATCGCCGCGTCCTTATTCGCGGATCTACCTGGTAAGCGGCACTGATGGCATTGCGCGGAAGTGGCCGGGTCCGGCGCGCATCGCCAAAGACCACACCGGGTGGTTTTCAGAGGAGCAGATGAAGGAGCTGGAAGAAAAATACACCCCGGAAATTACGAAGCGTGTGGGCGATATGGCCCGCGAAGTGGGCGGACACGGGGGGATGGATACCATCATGGACTGGCGGCTGGTGGATTGCCTGCGAAACGGCCTCCCGCTGGATATGAGTGTGTATGATGCCGCGTTATGGAGTGCCATTGCACCGCTCAGCGAAAAATCGATCGCGAACCGTTCTCAGTCGGTGGATGTGCCCGATTTTACCGGCGGCGCGTGGGAAACAAATGAGATCACGATGGATTTGGAGTTGAGGCAGGGAGGGACGACGAGGATTATTTGATGCCCTGCGGGAATTTTGAATTTTGAATGATGAATGATGAATTTTGAATTAAGACCTGCCAGCGTTTCCGGCGTTTTTTGCCGTCCGGATGCTTCGGGATGGTAGCGTCGGGTGCTGTGAATTAGATTCTGTGCTAGATAGCGTACACTGCGAGAACGTTCTCGCTGAGTTTCGCAGATGGTTCGCGGAGTTTCGCAGAGAATTTGTTGAGTGCCTAATATCTATTTACCAAAATAAAAAACCCTGAAGTGTATGTGATTACTCCAGGGTTTTTAAAGTGTATCGTGGGGCGGACTTGAACCGCCGACCTCCGGGTTATGAATCCGACGCTCTAACCACCTGAGCTACCACGACATAAAAAATCAATAAATTAAAATTCTTCCCAACTCAGTTTTTGGACTTTTTTTGGATCCCCTTAGGAGAACCGCCGTCCGCCAGCTGGCGGATATGAATCCGACGCTCTAACCACCTGAGCTACCACGACATAATAAAATCAATAAATCAAACTTCCTCTCAACCAGGTTTCGGACTTTTCTTTGGATCCCCTTAGGAGAACCGCCGTCCGCCAGCTGGCGGATATGAATCCGACGCTCTAACCACCTGAGCTACCACGACGTTTAATCCATTCTACATTTATTTTAGAGAGCCTGAAATATAAGGGTTTTTTAAATGAATCAGGAAATAGATTTCTGATCTTTTTTTGATTTTAGTCGCAGTGCCGGTTTAACTCAAATTATCGTCTGATCTAATCCAGTAAACGTTCTGCATGGCCAACAAACCGGCGGGCATCGCGACGGCTGAAATCCTGCATAACTTTCTTATTTCCAATATCTATATCATTGAAGATCTCATCACCATGTCTGTTCTTGATTACCAGGGTTCCGTCGGAATAATAAACGTCACTGATTTCGTACAGAGGAATAGCCATAGCTCTGTCCAGCAATGTGCTGACTCCGCTTTTCACCATGTTTCTTATAACGGCTGCGAGATGTGATTTTTCACTTGCCGGAGATGTTTCCTTTTCGATTTCTTTTGCAATATTTGCTAACCCGTCATCTGAAAACTGAATCAGAATTGAGGAATCAGTGATCAACAGGTCAACAGAACCCTCTTGAGTAGTTATTGCATAAACTGCTTCGGAATGAGCCATTCGTGGAACAAACTCAACATCCATATCTGCGTTTGTAACAACTCCGCGTGGTTGTGAAAAGAGATCGGCCTGGGTTGCCAGGGCCATAATTACGATGAGGGATAGAATCTGAATAATTTTAAAATTATTGATTAGCATAGCAAGTCACCTTTGAATGATTGAAAGTCTATTTTCATTACGGTAAGTAGGTATTCAAGGTTTCAAATAAGAATATCGAAATTTGAGATAAAGATTTTAGCTTGGCTTAAGATTCACTATTTTTATTGCTGTAAAACTAAAAATCACTGCTCATGTCCTGGTTTAAAAGAAAAGACACAAATATTCAGACCGATAAAAAGAAAGATATGCCTGAAGGTGTTTGGGTTAAAGTCCCGACAACAGGCGAAACCATTCATCGAAGAGAACTGGAGGAAAATTTATGGGTTGATCCTCTGAGCGGTTATCATTTTAGAATTGGCAGTAAAGAATATTTTTCATTTCTGTTTGATAACGGAAAGTTTAAAGAAATAGGCGATGACATATTGCCGACTGACCCGCTTAATTTTGAAGACAGAAAAAAGTACAGTGACCGAATTGTGCAGACTCAAAAAAAATCAGGATTATCTGATGCATGCAGGGTAGGTGTCGGTAAATTGGAGAAGAAGGATATCGTAATTGCTTGCATGGACTTTTCCTTTATCGGCGGCAGTATGGGCTCGGTTGTTGGTGAGCGCCTGGGCATCGCAATCGATCATGCAAGAGAGAAAAAGTTTCCGCTGATGATTATATCACAATCGGGTGGAGCGCGTATGATGGAAAGTGTGCTTAGCCTGATGCAAATGGCTAAAACTTCTGCAAAACTTGCACAGCTTGATGAGGAAGGAGTTCCCTTTATTTCAATGATGACCAATCCCACAACTGGTGGAGTAACAGCCAGCTATGCAATGCTTGGTGATTTCAACATTTCTGAACCCGGCGCGCTGATTGGATTTGCCGGTCCGCGTGTGATCAGGCAGACCATCGGGCGGGATCTTCCCGAAGGATTTCAGACCGCAGAATATCTGCTCGAGCACGGTTTTCTTGATTTTATTCTCCCCAGGCCAAAAATGAAAAAACGTATTGCCCGGTTATTGAGGCTTATTGAAAATAAAAATTAGGGGCACTTATCGGATTTAAAATCCGTTGGGCTATACAGGTTGTTTTGATACAGCCTCTATAAACCATATAATGGATTGTTATTTTCAATCCGAAGTTAGTTTTGATGCCTCGAATACTTCATCTTTTCACGCCTCTATTATTACTCTTATTCATTTATCCGGTGAGCCTGTTCTCCCAATCATCCAATAGTGGGCATCAAATCAACAATTTTGCAGCTGACTCAGTAAATACTTCTTTCGGCATTAAAAACAGTTCGATTGCTGTTCCTCACAGCGCCTCGCAGGTGCAAACCGATCAACTCCGGGTGAGTCCGGGAACCGATTTTAGCCGGATGATGAAAGGCGCCGTGCCCGGCATGGATGTTACTGCATCCGGTGGTGTTTCAGGTTCAGGCACTGATATGATTATTCGCGGGCACACTTCAATAAATGGAAGCAACGATCCGCTGATTATAGTGGATGGTGTCCGGCTCGAAGGTGGGGTATTTACATCCAGTGATATGTTCAGGGGAGGCGGTACATTAACCACACCAAACCGATTTATTGATCTTGATCCGGGCATAATTACCGATGTTACTGTGCTTCGCAGCCTGGCTGCCACAGTTTTGTATGGTAATGAAGGAAGAAACGGAGTGATTCTTATAACAACCGAAGCAGGAGATTTCAGCGAACGCAGTGAACCGGGATTTGATGTATCCTTTTCTCAATCGGTGTATGGCACGCAGATTTCATCACGCCCCGATTATCAGAACAGATATGGGATTGGATTTGGTGCAGGATATGGAATGACTTTTAGCTCATGGGGACCGGCATTTGATGCGGACGACCAATTAGAGTTTGGAAACTTTTTCCGCGGTTTTGATGATGACGGTACTGTGCTGGTGGCCCATCCGCTGCTGACCCACGGGCCAACTGCAGCAGCATTTCCAATGTTACAGGATGAGGATTACCGGTATGAACCCAAAACAGATCCTATAGATGCTTTTTTCAGAACCGGATTGGGAGCTGCAAGCAGGCTATCTATTAGCGGTCAGTCCGGAAACATCAGTCTAAATACCACTTATTCACGAAGCTCAGAGGAGGGGTTTACACCTAATAACCAGTTACAGCGCGATCATTTTGGATTTGGAGTAAGCTACCCGATTAATTCGCGGGTGAGTTCAAGCACTGTGGTAAACATCAGCCGCACTACGACAGAAACACCTCCGCTTGCTGCTACGGCCGGCAGCGGTCCTCCTGTGGCGGGCGGTACTACCAGTGTATTGGCAGATATATTTTATACGCCCCGTTCTATAGATCTTAACATGCCTCATCAAAATCCGGTAACCGGCGGTTCAGCTTATTACCGGCAGACAAACGATATTCCCCATCCGAGATGGACTGCAGAAAATGCTTTGATTACGGATGAATCAACCCGATACTTTGGTAAAACAGAACTTGAGGTGAGAGTAGCTCAGGGTTTGAATTTCAGGTACAGGCTGGGTTATGATAATTTTACAGTATTGCAGCAGTATCGCCAAAATCCGCAGGGAGTTCGTCCGGGGGCATTTCAGCCGGGCTTTTATCAAACGATTAACACAGGTTTCAGATCGTGGGATCATGCAGCCTACCTTCAGCTGAATAAAGATGAACTGGCTGGCAGCTTTTCGGTCGATGCAATTGCAGGATTGCAGTCGTACAGGGAAAAAGTACTGAGAAACGGTTTAGAGAGCAGGCAAATGATTGTGAGCGGTTTATTTAACCACACAAATTTTGTACAGCAGGAAGCTGACAATTCATTCACCGGAGAAGATTTACAGGACGAACAGGAGAGAAGAACAACGGGTATATTTTCTGACCTTACATTTGGATACAATCATTTCCTGTATCTAAACTTTGCTTTTCGTAATGACTGGGTTTCATCTTTGCGAAGTGATGAAAGGAGCATTTTTTATCCGAGGGTTGGGTTCAGTTATCTTCCGTTGAGGCAGCTTGATTACAGAAACTCACTGCTCAGCGATTTGCGGATTTATGCTTCTTATGCAAAATCGGGCAGGGCACCCAAAGCATTCGAAAATACGGGTGATGTTCAAAACCCGGAACTGAAACCGGAACAACAGCAGGAATTTTCGGCCGGGCTTGAACTTGAACTTTTTGAAGGCAGGACAGCCATCAGCGCCGAAAGATATTCGCGTACGGTTTCCGACTTTATTTTCCTTGTTCCCGCATTTCCGGACATGCTGAGAAATATCGGTGAGATGGAGATGAGCGGATTTGAATTTTCAGCCAGGGCTACCCCACTAAACAGAAGTTTACGATGGGATTCATGGCTTACATTCTACAAAAGTGACAGTGAAGTAACCGATTTTGAAATTGGACAGGAGTTTCTGCAAGTAGGAGACGGGCTTGCAAATCTTGGAAATGTGGTATCAGAGGGAGAGCCGTTTATGATGCTTGCAGGCCAGCGTATTTTCAGGGTTACGCAAGAGATGCGTGAACAATTTCCCGAGTTTGCAGATGTTGCTGAAGGCACTCCGGTGCTTGATAGTTTCGGAAATTACCTGACTGATCCTCAGCTTGGAGTTATCGGCGACCCAAACCCTGACTGGCAGCTATATTTCAACAGCAGTCTTCAATATCGGAATCTTACTCTCCGATTTCAGTTCGATTATCAGCACGGCGGTGATATGTACAGCCGCTGGATCTCCACACTTATCGGGCGGGGTGTAACTACTACAACCGCAGATAACAGGGATCAGATTTTTATTCGGGAGGGTGTAGATGTTAATGGCAATCCAAGTACCGCCGAAATCACTGCTGCGAGTTATCATTTTCAAAATGTTACAGGGCCTGCCGAAGTGCGTGTTTATGATATGACCCACCTGCGCCTTTCACACCTTTCACTTTCATGGAAGTTTCCTGTGCAGTTTTTGGAATATACGCCATTCAGTTCTGCAACATTTACACTCAGCGGGCACAATCTCTGGCTCCACATGTTTAACCTGCCCGATGGGGTTGGGTTTGATCCCAACGTAAACTCGGCCGGTGCAGGCACCAATAATCGCGGACTGGAGTACCTTACCGGCCCCGGGGCACGACAATTTGGTGGCAATTTAACTATCAGGTTTTAAAACTCTACTTATCGTAATGTTACTTTTAAGATAAGAAAAGATCCCTTATCAAGTTCCCTTTTGAAGCTGACATTACCCATGTAATTTATAAAAGGCTGAAAATATTTAAGTTGATTTTTATAGGACCTCGAATTTATTGGCGGATTGAGGGAGTCTGCAGATCTGCGAAAGCATAATTTCATACCGGCTCAGGTTGTGTAAACCGCTTCCTTACTTGATGGACCATTGAAATTATGCAGCAGATCGGCAACGACCGCCGCCAAGAAATTCGCCGTCTTGATCTTTTGGTTCGTTTTGCATCAAGGCAAAATGAACGAATGCAATAACGGCATGGACAATAATTGTTTAAAGCCTAACAATGCATATTATATGGGTAATGTCAGCCCTTTGAAGG
>SLAU01000103.1 GCA_007126675.1 Balneolaceae bacterium | reverse complement strand
ATAGCCACTAAAAATAGAAAGATTAATTTTCTAAAGCAATTTAGTTAAACAAGCCGAATAGCCGCTGCTCTACAAGCTCAATTACCTGCCCCAGATCTTCTTTATTATTTACAAAGTCGAGATTATCTGTATTTATGATAAGTTTTTCGTGCTCGTAACGATCTACCCAATCTTCATAAAGTTTGTTCAGACTTTCAAGATATTCGATTCGGATCGTATTCTCGTAGTCGCGGCCACGGCTTTGAATTTGCCTGACAAGTGTTGGCACTTCAGCACGAAGGTAAATGAGTAAGTCTGGCGGACGAAGATAGTAACTCATCTGTTCGAACAGTGCTGAGTAGTTTTTAAAATCCCTGTCGCTCATCAGATTCATGTTATGCAGGTTTTTCGCAAATATTTCAACATCCTCATAAATGGTTCGATCCTGAATCAGGCTTCTGTCAGATTCGAGCATCTCTTTTTGGTGCCGAAATCTGCTTGATAAAAAGTAGATCTGAAGATTGAAACTCCATCGGCGCATATCTTCATAAAAGTCGGACAAGTACGGATTGTTATCCACTGATTCAAAAAATGTTTCCCAGCCAAAGTTTTTACCGAGCAGTGCGGTTAATGAAGATTTACCTGCTCCAATATTTCCGGCTATTGCTACATATTTGCTTTTTATGATATCCTCTTCCTTTTTATGCGTCATTTTTTACCTAATAGTTGATACATCGCTTTTTTATAATTTTCTACTCCGGGCTGATCAAATGGATTCACTTCAAGCATATATACATAAACTGCTGTAAATAATTCAAAAAAGTAAATCAGTTCGCCTAACTGCTGCTCATTCAAATTTTCCATCTCAATTTGAACTACAGGGACCCCTCCGCTATGATGCGCACTCACAGTTCCTTTCAATGCACTTTGATTGATATCATGGAACAGTTTGCCTTCCAGGTATTGCAGCTGATCAGTATCATCAGCGGTTTCCGGCAGAGCAAGTTTAGAAAAAGGTTTTTTAACTGTCAGTAAAGTTTCCATCATATTTCTTCTTCCCTGCTGTACCATTTGTCCAATACTGTGCAAGTCAGTAGAATATGAAGCTATGGCGGGGAATAACCCTTTGCCCTCTTTACCCTCGCTTTCGCCAAGCAGCTGCTGTGTCCAGCCGCAAAACCCATTGAGTTCCGGTTCAAATGAACCAATCACATCAAGAGCAAAACCTTTTTCGTGCAGCTCAAATCGGGCGGCTGCATAATCTAAAAGGTCACCGGGATGTTTCTCGCGGCGCTGAAACTCCCCAACAGCTCCGTAGAATAACGTTTGAATATCAATTCCGGCCACTGCAACCGGAAGCAAGCCAACCGGAGTCAACACAGAAAAACGGCCCCCAACATCATCAGGAATTACATATTTTGAATAGCCAAACTCTTCAATAATCTTATTGAGCACTCCGCCTTCCGGGCCGGTTGTTGCTATGATCCGATCTTTGGCATCCTCATAATTTTCATGTATCCATTTTCTTATCACTCTGAATGCAATTGCAGTTTCGAGAGTGGTTCCTGATTTCGAAATTACATTCAGGTACACACTTTTTCGAGTTCCATCCTCCTTGGGTGTGTTTAAATAATGCACCAGGCTATCAAGATATCGCCCGCTCATTTGATGGCCGGCAAAAATAATTTCGGGCCGGCCGCTTATAAATGGTTTTTGTAGTGCTTCAACAATTGCCATTGCCCCCTGAAATGAACCTCCGATTCCGCAAACAATAAATATATCGGCATCTTCACGAATAGATTGTGCGTGCTGATCAATCCGGTCAAGTTCCGCATCATTTGGATTCTCTAAAATTCGCCGCCAGCCAAGCCATTCATTTCCGGGACCGTATCCATCTTTAACTTTTTGAAAAGCTTCAGAAGCATCTTCCAGACCTTTTTCAAAACTTTTATTCTCTATAAATTTTTTTGCACCTTCTACATCAACTTTGATCATTTTATTTAACTTGTTTTGTTAATTCAATCAATTCGGGATTAATATCTTTCTTCGTACCAAAAGCCATTCTTAGTGGTGTTAACTTCATAGATCCATTAACAACACCAACCATTACCTGGCTGTGCCCTTCATTTATCGCTTTCACTGCTGCGGCACCTAACCGGGTTGCTAATACACGATCGCGCGCTGTGGGTGTGCCTCCTCTTTGGATATGACCCAAAATACAAACTCTCATTTCATATTTTCCAAAATCTTCACGCAGCTTTTCTGATAATTTTAATGCACCTCCGGTTTCATCACCTTCTGCCACTACAACCAAACTGCTTCGTCGCTGCTCTTTAAAAACCTCTTTAAGTGAGGCTTTTACTTCTTTCAAATGTGTTAAAGATTCTGGCAGCAGAATTAATTCTGCGCCGCTTGCTATACCGGTTTCTAATGCAATAAAACCGGCATCACGTCCCATTACCTCAACAAGAAAAAGTCGTTCATGCGCATCGGCCGTATCCCTTATTTTATCAATGGCATCCATTGCTGTATTCAGAGCGGTATCATATCCAATCGTCTCATCGGTCCCTGCTAAGTCGTTATCGATTGTACCGGGAATTCCAATCACAGAAATATCATGCTCTTTGCCTAAAAGTGAAGCACCCATAAATGTACCGTCACCGCCAATTACAATAAGCGCATCTATGTTATGTTGCTTCAATACTTCTGCAGCTTTTACTCTTCCTTCAGGTTTTCTGAACTCTTCGCAGCGCGCCGTCTTTAAAACAGTTCCGCCTCTTTGTATAATGCCGGAAACATCTTCGGATTTAATGTCCTTAAAGTTGTTATCTAAAAGTCCCTGATACCCTTGCATAAATGCAACAATACTGTAATCAAATTCATTAGCTGTGCGAACTACAGCACGAAATGCAGCATTCATTCCGGGTGAGTCGCCTCCGCTTGTAAGAACGCCGATTTTTTTCAATTTTCTGTTACTATTAAATTCTGGAAAGTAATAAGATGATAAACTAACCACACATTCTTCATCGCGCAACTATTTAATACCGATTATGGTTATTTTAAGATCAAATATTCCTCTAAAACACTAAGATGGCCGAACTGGCAACACTGCAAAATAAATCCGGAAATCCGGAAAGTGCTTCACTTGATGAAATAATCTCACCTATATCTGAACACATAAGTACATTCAGACAATTTTTTAAAGATGAAATTGATACTGATGTCTTCCTGCTCAATCAGATTATTCATTATTTGCTCAGGCAAAAAGGCAAAGAAATTCGCCCAACACTGGTTTTGATGTCTGCCCGAATGTTTGGAGAGATTGATCGCAGAAGCTATGTTGCCGCTACAATGATTGAGCTTTTGCATACTGCAACATTGATTCATGATGATGTGGTTGATGAGGCTGATAAAAGAAGAGGTTTTGCAAGCATCAATAAGTTATGGAAAAACAAAGCAGGTGTTTTGCTGGGCGACTTTTTGTTATCGAAAGGCCTGCTGATAGCTCTTGATAATGAAGAATATCAATTGCTACAAATACTTTCTGAAGCAGTTAAGAAAATGAGTGAGGGAGAGCTGCGGCAGTTAAAAACCGCAAAGTTATTTAATATGACTGAGGAGAGATATTTTCAAATAATCTCAGAAAAGACTGCCAGTCTTATCTCAGCATGCTGCGAATGTGGTGCCGTGTCGTCAACAGATGATGAGCATGTTATCAAGAGCATGAAATCTATTGGGCTTAAAATTGGTATTGCCTTTCAAATAAAAGATGATCTCTTTGATTACGGACTTGATGATATCGGTAAACCTACCAGGAATGACATTAAAGAGAGAAAAGTTACATTGCCTCTGATTAAGGCGTTAGAAAATAGTACTATGACTAAATCTCTGATGATCCGCAGGTTGATGAAGAAAAGAAAGAAATCATCTGGTGATATTCAGAAAATCGTAACTTTTGTACATGAAAACAGTGGCATAGAAAGTGCTGAAAAGTTAATGAACCAATATGCCCAGGAAGCATTATCTGAGCTAAAAGAATTACCGGTTCAAAAAGGTTACGAGGATTTTGAACAGCTCACCCAATTCATCATCAACAGGAAAAAATAACCTGTGTTTATGAATCATCTTTTTTTATCTGATGCACACATCGGTGCTTTTGATGAAGAGACAAATCATAAAATTGAAAGAAGTTTATGTAATGTGGCTAACTGGTGCCTCAAAAAAAATGTTCAGCTGCATATTCTTGGCGATCTTTTTGACTATTGGATGGAATACAAAAACCATGTTCCTGACCTTGGCCAAAAAGTTTTAGGCTGTCTTGAAAATTATAATAAATCAGGCGTCCGGCCTGCTACGTACATAACCGGCAATCATGACAACTGGACACGGGGTTATTTTGAGAAATTGGGTTTTAATCTGAAGAATGATTATACAGTCCTGAATGAAAACGGCAAGTCCATTTTTTTACACCATGGCGATGGCATTCAGGATAAAAGTTATAATCTGGAACGGCCTTTATTTCATAAAATATTGCGGAACAAAACGTTTATTTTTATCTATCAAAAGCTGTTACCACCGCAAACCGGTTTAAAGGTGATGAAGAAGTTTTCGTCATTCAACAGAAACCGTGGCAACACAAACCCTGAGCCATTAAATAAATGGGCAGTCTGGTTTCTGGAAAATCATGATTTTGACATTATGATTTGCGGCCACGATCATGTTCCAAGGATTTTAAAATACCCTTTTGGAACGTATATTAATCTCGGTACCTTTTTTGGAACTCAAACCGCATGTTTGTATACCAACGATGGCTTTGAGCTCGTTGAATGGAACGACGGTAAAAAAGAATTCACAAAATTTGAAAAAGATTTACAATAACCTCCTCTGTAAACTATGAGTGATAACATGAAAGGGGTAGATATGGATCGCTACTTCAACGATCCAGAATACCGCAAGCAAATCATAGCCAGCCGTAAATCCGGCTCTGAAGGAAAGAAAAAAAGAAGTGGAATCTCCTTCGGTAAAAAAGTAATGTTTTCTGTACTTGGTATTGCTTTACTGTTAGCAGGAATCGGCGGTGCTTATACACTTTATTTAGTTCAGGGGCTACCTTCAATCGAAGAGCTCGAAAATCCACAAACAGCAATAGCTTCGGAGGTAAGAAGCCGTGACGGTGTAGTTCTGGATCGATACTATATCGAAAACCGCACCTATGTACCGATCGATGAAATTTCCCCCAATATTGTAAATGCACTTATAGCAACCGAAGATCACCGGTTTTTTGAACACTGGGGTATAGATGCAGAGCGTTTGGCAGGATTGCCCTATTACTGGATACAGGGCCGTTTCCAGGGTGGTTCAACGATTAGCCAGCAGCTTGCAAGAAATCTCTACAGAAAGATTGGTCGCGATGTTTCTGTAACAAGGAAGCTCAGAGAGATGATTACGGCCGTACAGATCGAACAAAATTACACCAAACGCGAAATTATCGAGATGTATCTGAATACGGTTGAATTTGCAAACAGTACATTTGGTATAGAATCTGCATCGCGTACTCATTTTGGCAAACCTGCAAGTGATATTACCGTTACCGAAGCTGCCACTCTGATCGGAATGTTGCGGGCTACCCACGCTTACAATCCAAGATTTTTCCCTGAGCGTTCAAAGAACCGGAGAAATGTTGTGCTGATGCAAATGCACCGCAGGGGCTTTATCACACAGGAAGTTTATGAAAATCTAAGTGCAGAAGATATTGTACTGAACTACCAGCCGCCATCCCGTTCGGGCCGCGAAAGCCGTTATTTTGGAGAATATGTACGGCAGCAGGTAATGGAATGGACTGAAGAAAATGGTTATGATATTTATAGTGATGGTTTAACCATTTACACCACTATCGACTCGCGCTTGCAGCGTTACGCTGAAAGAGCTGTAAGAGAACGGCTTGCTGAGTTTCAGCCGATATTTCAGGGTGAATGGACGAGCCCCGGTGGTGATTACATGGATCTGCTTTGGGAGGAGTATCCAAACTTTTTAAGAAGCTTTATTCGTGAAACCGACAGATACAGAAACGGGTTCGCTAAATACAACACAAATCTTGAATCAGTTGTATTCGATAGTTTAAAAGCAGATTCTGCTTTTGTTGATTCGGTTAAAAGAGCAAGAACCCGGCTCCAGGCAAGTTTTACAGCAATTGACCCAACAAACGGCCATGTACTGGCCTGGGTTGGTGGTGCTGATTATGGCCAGCAGCAATTTGATCATGTATATCAGTCGCGCAGGCAGGCCGGTTCTACATTTAAACCATTTGTATATGCCGTAGCGATTGATAACGGCTATATGCCGTACCATCGTTTTTCAAAATATCCGGTAAGCTTTATCGACCGGGCAGGTAACCGTTGGAGCCCAAGAGATCCAGTAGTACCTGACGGACCTGAAACAGTACCCCTAAGAGCCGGATTAGCAAGAAGCTTAAATAACGTTACTGTTCGATTATTACCAGAAATTGCCGGAACACCGGGAACAAACAGGCTTAATGATCTGGATCCCGCTGCCAGAAAAATCAGAGAAATGGCTTCAAATCTTGGTATAGATATGTCGATGTCACCGGCCTATCCGTCAATCGCACTTGGAACATCGCAGGTAACTCTGCTTGAACTGGTTAGTGCATATACCACATTTGCCAACCAGGGTGTTCATATCGACCCTATTGCAGTAACAAGAATTGAAGACAAAGAGGGAAATGTTTTGGTTGAATATTTCCCTGAGTATAGCCAGGAAGCGATCAGCCCGGAAACCGCCTATATCTTGATAGACATGATGAGAGGTGTGATACGAGGCGGTGAAGGCTATCACGGAACCGGAATTCGATTACGTAATACCTACAACGTACAGCAGGATGTTGCCGGTAAAACCGGAACTACTCAAAATAGTGCCGACAACTGGTTTGTGGCGATGATGCCTCACATAGTTATGGGCGCCTGGGTTGGCGGTGAAGACCGCAGAATCCGCTTTCCTGTTAACCGCCCGGGAAGTATCGGGCAGGGTGCTCGTACTGCTTTACCAATCGTTGGCTCTTTTATAAATTTTGCAACTGATGACCCCGATGCCCCCTGGAGCTATGATGCTTTTGAACCACCACCGGGCTTTATTATGCCTGAGCCAGCCGATGATGCTGATGAATCGGTAGATGAACGGCGCGGCAGAATTGGCTGGTAACTTCTCTGAATTTTATCCGAGCTCTAAGTATCATTTCTTATAGCAGAAAATTGATTCAGAATTAGCATTTAAAAGGCTTTATATTTAACCACTATCTGCGTTGACTTTCCCGCCTGCCTGCGGTAATTTTGAGGCCTTAATAAATCAACGATCAAAATTTATGCTTGAACAATATATACCCATTGTTGTGCTGCTTGGTGTTGCTCTTGTGCTCGCCGTGGTATTGATGTCACTTTCAAGATTATTGGGGCCCTATCGCCCAAATAAAACCAAACTCAATCCTTACGAAAGTGGTATGGATCCTGTGGGTCAGGCAAAAGATCGCTATTCAATTGCCTTTTACCTTGTGGCCATGGAGTTTATCATTTTCGACCTCGAAGTTGTCTTCATTTATCCATGGGCAGTCGGTTATTTAGACCTCGGGGGCGGAACGTTTGTAGCTATGGTTGTATTTATTGTAATACTGTTTATTGGTCTGGTTTACACATTGAAAAAAGGTACACTCGACTGGGACGTTAAAAGTTTAAGATTAAGAACAACTGAAAAGTGATATGGGTTTAGAAAGCGCTCTTGGAGAAGGATTTTTAACATCACGGGTTGACTCCCTGGTGAACTGGGCTCGTGCAAATGCAGCCTGGCCAATGCCGATGGGGCTTGCATGCTGTGCCATTGAAATGATGGCGTTTGCAGGCCCAAAATATGATGCTGCTCGCTTTGGCTCTGAAGTGATGAGATTTTCGCCCCGGCAAAGTGATGTTATGATTGTTGCCGGCTGGTCGACGTATAAAATGTCGCATGCTATCAGAAGAATCTGGGATCAGATGCCTGATCCTAAATGGTGTATTGCTATGGGTGCCTGCGCTTCAACAGGCGGTATGCACAGATGCTATGGGGTAGTACAAGGTGTAGATAATTACTTGCCGGTAGACGCATACATTTCTGGATGCCCGCCGCGACCTGACGCCGTACTACATGCACTGATGAAAATTCAGGATAAGATTAAAACCGAACACTCCGTAATGCTGGATACCTGATCATGAGCTTAGAACAATCAGAGTCACTTAAGAAAACAATTGACGCACTTGAAGAAAACTTTTCTGATCATTTGCTCGAAGTTTATCAGTCATCGGGTGATACTTTTGCCAGGATTAAATCTGAAGCACTTCTTGATGTCTGTAAATTTTTAAAAGAAAAACGACATTTCGTTTACCTTGCTGATATTATCGGAACCGACAGATACACATCGAATGATAGATTTGAAGTAATTTATAATCTGCTAAACCTGAAAGAAAAGTCCAGGTTATTTTTGAAAGTCTGGTGTGATGAGCAGGAACCTGTTTTGGAATCTGTCACCTCAATCTGGCCAAGAGCCAACTGGAACGAACGTGAAGTGTATGATATGTTTGGAGTCAGGTTCAATAACCATCCGGACCACAGGCGCATTTTTTTACCGGAAGATTTTCAATACTTCCCTCTGCGAAAAGAATTCCCGCTTTTAGGAATTCCTGGATCTATCGAATTACCTAACACTACTCCGGATATCGACTAACTAACTGATTTATGAAATTAACTGACATACAGTCGAAATTAGATTCCAAGTTCTTTAAAGAACATCAGAAGAAACTGTATCAAAGCCTCGAAGATAAGCACACCACTATCGAAGAGCTTGATGGCCGAGATCCACTGAGTGCAAAAATGGTCCTTAACATGGGGCCTCAGCATCCGGCTACTCATGGTGTGCTTCGGCTGATTTTGCAGCTAAATGGCGAAACCATCAAAAAATCCAAGCTGGATATTGGTTACCTGCACCGCGGAGTTGAAAAAATTGCTGAGAATAAAACCTACCAGGAGTTCATGCCTTATACCGACCGCATGGATTACCTCTCCCCTTACAGCAATAACGTAGCGTTGTGTACTGCTGTAGAAAAAATTGCCGGAGTTGAGGTGCCCGAACGCGCTCATTACATCCGTATGATTGGATGCGAGTTAGCCAGGATTTCATCACACCTGTTGTGGCTTGGCACACTTGTGATGGATGCGGGAGCGATCTCGTTTTTTATCTGGACTTTTAAAGAGCGGGAAAAGATTTATGATATCATGGATCGCATTGCCGGCCATCGTTTCACGGTTTCTCATGCTCGCGTAGGTGGAGTTGCCAATGACCTCACAGATGAAGCAACCGCCATGATTAAAGAGTTT
>SLAU01000177.1 GCA_007126675.1 Balneolaceae bacterium | reverse complement strand
GAAGTGCCGGGACTTTTGCTCAAAATAACCCGCTTGCCTATATTGCCGGCACTTCCGATACAATCCTTTATGTTATGGTGCTCACTTTAAATCATCCCTTGTTCAGACCAAGCTCTGTTGATTATCGTTAAACAGAAAAATTAATTACATTTCAAGCATAAAGACGATAACGATAAACATACCAAACACTGCAGATGTTGATGACAAAGAGGCAAGAATGTCATTAGCATCTAAATTGTATGAAAGAGGGAAGCTAACTCTGGGACAAGCGGCTGAACTGGCCGGCTATTCAAAGGAAACGTTCATGGAGCTGCTTGCTGAGTACAATGTGGCTCTGATCAATTATCCTGCTGACGAACTTGACGATGATATAAAAAATGCCCAACGTCATAGTATCTGACACAAGTTGCCTAATTCTATTCTACAAAATCGGGGAGCTTGATCTTCTTAAAAAGCTTTTCGGCAAACTTCATATCACTGATATTGTATTGTTTTAAAAGAGTTTAATCAACCGATTCCGAATTGGATTGAAGTTTTACAACTGAAAACAAATGTGCATAAAGGATTATCCGGATATTTGGATCCAGGTGAAGCAACAAGCATTGCATTAGCCTCAGAATATGAAGATTCGCTTTTGATCATAGATGAAATCAAAGGGAGACAAGCAGCGAAAGAAATGGGTATTCCGGTAACCGGATCACTTGGTGTGTTAATCACAGCTAAAAACAAAGGACACCTGCAGGCTGTTAAGCCGATCATAAATAAAATCCAGAAAACGAACTTTCGGATTACGAAAGAGTTGATTGAGCGAGTACTTGACAAGGTAAACGAATCCTGAAGCGAGCGTTCGCAACCATAACCAGCGTTTCAACCAGATTTGGTCGCTCATAGCTAATAGTGAATATAATCAGAGTTGCGCTATATCTTGCTTTTTATCACTATAGTAGCTGTTAATAGCAAAACCAGTTAAACACCGATCCGTTAATTTGACTACACGTTTCACATCTTGCATACTAACTGACGAAGAAATTGCGTTTAATTAATTAGTGTCGTAAAATGACACTATGAAGTTACCTTCAAGACACCAAAAAACACTACAAGCGATCTTTGATAATCCGGTTCGATCGGATGTTGATTGGAAAAAGATCGAATCCTTGTTCACTTCCCTGGGTGCAGAAGTCAGTGAAGGCAGAGGGTCAAGAGTTCGGGTTGTTTTGAATGATGTAAAGGCGGTATTTCATCGTCCTCATCCACAGAAAGAGACGGATAAAGGGGCCTTGAAATCAGTTCGAAGATATTTAAAAGAAGCAGGGGTTACACCATCTAAATTTAAATAGTCATGTTAGATTACAAAGGGTATAACGGAAAAGTAGAATTTGATGAGGAAGCTGGAATTTTCCACGGAGAAGTTGTGGATCTACGGGATGTAATTACTTTCCAGGGTAAAAGTGTAGATGAATTGGAAAAAGCTTTTCGAGACTCAATTGACGACTATCTGGAGTTTTGCGAAGAACGAGGTGAAGATCCAGACAAACCTTTTTCTGGTCGGTTAATGGTACGCCTGCCTTCTGAAATTCATCGTAAGGTTTATGTAAGTGCGAAGAAAGAAGGGAAGAGTCTAAATGAATACATCACTGAAAAACTTGCTTTGGCAAAATAACAAGAGGCTTGAAAAGATCTACAAGAGACTGATTGATTTAATTCATCAAAAAAAATTCCGAAATCCCCTATTTGAAAATGAAGTGTAAAAATCTAAAACACTTTTTTATGCCGCATAGCGCCAGAAAATTATAGCTTGATGTTATCCTGGCATGCCAGTAAATCATGGAATTTAACCAGTGAAAATCCTACGATGAGTTTCAAGAAAATCGATTAATACAATTGGCCATTGAACGAGAATTCGAAATCATAAGTGAAGCCTTATCCCGGTTGGAAAAAGTGGAACCGGATAAACTGGCTGACAGGATATTTGAATTTCGAAAGATCATCGATTTTAGAAATATACTGACACACGGTTATGATATTATAGACATTGCTGTCTTGTGGGATTTCGTGCAGAACCGGGTTCCTGAATTACTGGAGAAGGTTCAGAATTATTAAAAAGAAGGTTAAGGATTCGTAAATCAAACCAAAAAACTTACCATTATGAGCACTACTTATCTTAAGATATCAATTATTCTTATTGCCACTTGCTTAATCATGATATCGTTCAGCTCGTGTGATAGAAACGATACCGAACCTGTAGGATCACAAGATTGGCTGACCGGCGATACCCGTCAGAAATTTGAAACCATTACTGACCATCTTCGGGGATTTGATATGGCTATGGTCGAAACCGGGTACAGATATTCTGAGCTCTATTGAGCCGGATTCGATTCAAATTGGGATTACGCCCGTTATCAAATCGAAAAAATCGCCCTGGCTCTTGACAGGGGACTTGAAAGAAGACCCGCCCGCGCCGCATCTGCAGAATCGTTTATGAATCATGCTATTCCGGAAATGAAAAATGCTGTTGATTCTGAAGACCCTGATCTGTTTAAAAGGACATTCGAAGATTTTACCCGATCCTGCAATGCTTGCCATGCAGCAGAACAGGTTCCACACTTTAACGTGAAAAAACCTGAAGTAAGGCACAGTCCTATTCGCATTGAGTAGCATTATTTAAAAGTGACAAGCTTCATTCACTTTACATATTCTGCGGTTTCCTCTACTTTATTTGCTGGATTTTTAAACCATGAATCACTTCAAACGCGGCCATCCAACTTAATGACCACAAAATCAGTCTTTGTAAAATACTCAGCAAAATGGTTACTCCTTTTCACTGTGCTGGTTGCAGCTCCTCTGGTACTGGCACTGATTGGCCACCAGCATGAAAACCGCGGGTTTTGGATTGAGTTTGGCGTGGGGCTCGGTTTTGTAGGCCTGGCAATGATGGGCCTGCAGTTTGTGCTTACTGCACGTTACAGTAAAATAGGCGCTCCATTCGGGATTGATGAACTGCTACAATTCCACGGACAGGCCGGTTATTTTGCCTGGGGATTTATCATGGCCCACTTCATCATCCTCTTCCTGGCCGATTCCCAGTTTTGGGAATTTCTTGACCCGCGAGTGAACCTGCCCAGAGCGCTGGCACTGGCGGGTGTAATCGTTGCAGTAACAGCATTAATTGCCACTACATACTGGCGCGAAAAGTTCGGAATTATTTACGAATGGTGGCGGGCTTCGCATGGACTACTTGCCTTGTTTGTGGTTTTTGTGGGAACGGTTCACATCCTGCAAGTAAGCCATTATGTATCGGAAACCTGGCAGCAAATAGTGTGGGTCACACTAAGTTTAGCAGCCATCGGGATGCTGGTGCATAATCGCGTGTGGCGCCCCATGCAGATGAAAAAACGTCCATGGAAAGTGGTATCGGTAACCGAAGAGGTGGATACGATTTGGTCGATTGAGCTGGAACCGGAATCGCACAGCGGAATTGATTTTAAAGCAGGCCAGTTTGTGTGGATCACCCTGGGAGACACACCTTTCAAACTACAACAGCATCCGTTTACCATTTCCTCCGCACCAAGTAAAAAAAATATACGCCTTACCATTAAAGCACTGGGTGATTTCACCTCGGAAATCAAAAACCTTGAGACCGGAACCACTGCCTTTGTGGAAGGACCATACGGCAATTTTACACTGGATGCTTCTGTCAAAACTCATAATGTGTTCATTAACGGCGGGATCGGGATTACTCCCACGATGAGTATCCTGCAGGACCTGAAGAGCAACAACGACCAAAGGCAAACTACTGTAATATTCGGAACTCCCTCTCTTGAGCTTACCCCGTTTTATGATGAGCTGAAGGAGCTTTCAAATGAAATAAATTTGAATGTTGTTCATGTACTGGAGGAAGCACCGGACGACTGGGATGGTGAAACCGGTTTTATCACCGGGGAGATTATGAAGCGACATCTGCCCGACATCTCCAACTGCGAGTTTTTTATTTGCGGCCCTCCCCCGATGATGGATGTAGCAGAAGCAACACTGCGCGAATGGGGCGTCCCGGTTTATCGCGTTCACTCAGAAAGATTCAACATTGTATAAAAAAGAGGAATAACCATGCTGCATATCTATATCCGAAGAGTTGTGATTATTATCTCAGTGATTTTGCTGGTTTGCATTGCTTTGTTTGCACTGGCTGGTTAGACAGATAAAATACTACGCTAACCGGGTAAATCAGATAGTTTAATTCTTTTGTATGCACCTCTTTTTTTATCCTCCGGGTGCGGCTCTATTCCTAAAATTGTAATCTCTCTGCGGTTTGGCCCATACTTCCAAAATAATCTGCGTGCCGTTTTGCCCTGGTCAAGATACGATTGCCATATTTTCATTTTATACTTATTACTCAGTTCTTCAATTTCATGCGTTTTCAAACTCGGATGTTTAGGGTCGGCACTTAAGAATTTTAATGTTTTACTTAACCGTTTTAATAATTCCTCTTCGTCCGGAGTCAGGCTGTTGCTCTTTTTCCTTGCAAGCAGATCATCCCAAAACTCTTTCATTTCGGGAATCCCCATTCGAATTTTAAACATGTTCAATTCCCGGTTTAGTCGAGAAGTTTTTCCAGTTCATCCAGGTCAATCGGTTCTGATACTTCACCATCTTTAAACTTTTCAACTGCTTTATCAATCATTTGTAAGGTCTTTTCAGAAATTTTGTCCGGATGAACCAGTTCTCGGGGACTCAATTCAATTGTACCATCTTTTCTTTCAGTAACGTGGTAGTATTCGGTCCTTGCTCCCCGAATTGTTAATCGTTTTTTTGAATCCAGTTTTGCATCGTACTTCTTAATTACTTCTGCCATTTCGTACTCCTTCTGTCATTTATATTCTCATAATTCTGCAGTAATTCTACACTTACAAAAGAATTCCACCTTTAAGTGGGTTTGTGGGAATTCCCACTTAAGCTACGATCAAAACGCTTTCAACACAAATTTTATTTTTGATATTCTGTATGGTTTTATCATTATGGAGAATGACTGTAACGACTGAAGAGATTCATAAAATCAATCACATCTACAACCAATTCCGGACAGAAGGCCGGTTTCGCAATGCCAAACGGTTCGGCTCCGGACACATCCATCAAACCTGGCTGATTGATACGAAAGAGGAGCAGCATCCCGGGTATATCCTGCAGGAATTTAATAAACAGGTTTTCCCGCAGACCGATAAAGTGATGGAAAATATTCTGAGAGTAACCCAACACCTTCGTCAGCATTCGGAGCATGGTAAAATCTACAATGTAGCTGAACCGGTAGCTGCAAACTCCGGTGAGTATTACTACACCGATGATCAAAACAACGATTGGAGGCTTTTTCACAGGATTACACCCGGAATCAGTTTTGATACGGTACCTGATGAGACCGTTGCATACGAAGCAGCTAAAATCTACGGTAGTTTTATTGCCGGGCTAAGCAATTTCCCTGCCGAAACCCTGCATGAAGTGATCCCCGGGTTTCATTCCGTTGAGCTTCGATATCGCCAGCTCATGGATGTAATTGAAGCAGATGCAGCCGGAAGAGTTTCTGACGTTGATGAAGAGATCCGGTTCGCAAAAGAACAGGTCGGTGCGATGAGAAAGATCCCGGAACTGTCGGAAAGCAGTCCGCTGCCGGTGCGGGTTACCCATAACGATACCAAGCTGAACAACATCCTGTTTGATGAGAAGAACCGTGCAGCGGCCGTTGTGGATCTCGATACGGTAATGCCGGGATATCTGCTGTATGATTTTGGTGACCTGGTACGCAGTGCCGCAAACCGTGCCGGCGAAGATGATAAGCATGCCGCATTCAGCCTGCCATTATTCCACGCCATCGCAAAAGGATTCCTTGAAGAAACCGCAGTACTGCTAACAGATGAGGAACGCTCTCTCCTCGCCCTGAGTCCGCAATATATGGCCTACCTGATGGGAATCCGCTTCCTGGCCGATTACCTTAACGGGGATACCTATTACACAACACACTACCACGGCCAAAACCTTAACCGCTGCCGCGCACAGTTTGGACTGATGAAAAGTATGGGAGATGTGTTTGATGAGTGTGAGGCGGTGATTAAGGGAATTTGATTAAGAAGAGTTCCCCTTTTACCGTAGGGATCCGCCAGCCGGCGGAGAAGGGGCTGTGAAATTATTCGATTCTGAAAATCTTGCTTTAATAATTGGAGTTTTGAGCCATGATGCGGATATCTGCCTTTTCGGACCCACCCCCGGCCCCTCCCTATCACACCAAAAAGCGGTGTGACAAGGAGGGGAGCTCTTGAAAATGTTTCTTCAATTAAAAGTTATCACAGTGATAAAATTGGTAGGGTAAAATATCACAATCTCCCGAGTGGGGCAGTATCTGCGAAGCTGGGCCTGGGGATAACGGTAAGTGGGCTTGAGTTTGAAATAAGTTGAGAAGATTTATCAACGCCCGAGAGTCATCCCCCCAATGTAAACGCTGGACGCGTTTTCATATCCCCCTTTCTAAGGGGGACTTTTTTCAAGCCGTTTCCAAAACCGAAACACCCTGCGCAATTTTTGCTACGTGGTGTTCTACTGTTTTACCCAGTTTTTCTTTGTAGTACGCTTTAACACTTTCCACAACACTGCCGACCTCTTCTTCGAGTACCAGGTTGATGGTGCAGCCACCAAATCCACCGCCCATCATTCGGGCACCAAGAACGGCATCCAGGCTTTCGGTGGCATCCACAAGTATATCCAGCTCGCGGCAGCTTACTTCGTAGAGATCGCGTAGACCGTAATGTGAACCGTACATTAGCTTTCCGAACCGTTTAAAATCTCCCTGCTGCAGGTATGTGCATGCATCTAATACACGCTTATTTTCATCCAGCACATAGCGGCAGCGGTTGTATACCACTTCAGAAAGTTTCTCTTTGTGATTTTCGAGGAGGTCGTCCGAAACATCCCGCAGGTTTTTGATTGAGGGATCAAACTCTTTCAGGATTGAAACTCCCTCCTCGCACTGCCGGCGGCGGATGTTGTATTCGGATGAAGCCAGTTCGCGGCGAACTTTTGTATCAAACAACAGGATTCTGAGATCATCGCGATCAAAGGGGTAGTGCTCAAATTCAAGCGAACGGCAATCCAGTTTAATAACGCTTCCCTCCTGCCCGTGCAGGTTGGCAAACTGGTCCATAATACCGCACTGAACACCCACAAAGTGGTTCTCCGCAAGCTGACCAATTTTTGCCATTTCAGTCCGGTTCAGTTCCAGCCCGAAGAGTTCCGCAAGGCCGAATACTACTCCCCCTTCCAGGGCAGCTGATGAGGAGAGCCCAGCGCCGATCGGGATATCCCCGCCGAAAACGAGGTCAAAACCGTCAATGGAATATCCCTTTTTCTGCAGGTGCTCCGAAACTCCAAGAATATAATCAGGCCAGTGAAGCCCTGATTTTTTAAACTCTGTTTGTAAGGCGGTTTCATACCGCTTCTCCTCCATGTCTGCTGCAAACATCCTGATTTTACCGAGGCTGTTTGGCGCCATCGCCAGTATAATCCGCTTGTTGATAGCAGCCGGCAGCACAAATCCGTCGTTATAATCGGTATGCTCTCCAATCAGGTTTACCCTTCCGGGAGAATGAATGAGTACAGGATCAGAGTTAAACTCTTTTCTGAACAGACTCTCGAAAACTTCACCACTAATGTTCATTTTCAAACTTTAAATTAAATTTAGATCATTACCAGAATACAGCATATATCACAGCTACAATTATCAAAATTACATATGCACCTATGTTAAATGCAGGGCTGGTGTGGAACATATCTGCTGTTGTATGAATCGCCTTCGGATCTTCATCATACGGGTTGGTAGTTAAACTCACACCGGCAATAATTACAATGGTAATGATGAGTGTGTAGAACATTTGATCGAGGAATGGCAAACCAAGAGCAGGTATCTTCAACAAAATAGCTACTACAATCGACGCAAGCACACCGTAAATAGCTCCTTGTGTGGTTGTCTTCTTCCAGAAAAGACCCATTAAAAACACAGCCAAAATTCCGGGGCTCACAAGGCCGGTGTACTCCTGAATGTACTGAAATACCTGTGGAACGTTTGCGAGCTGAGGCGCCATGAAAATTGCAATCAGAAGAGCTACTGCAGCAGTAATTCTGCCTGTGTTTACCGTCTGCTTATCTGTTGCATTTTTGTTGAAATATGGACGATAAATATCCATTGTAAAGATGGTGGCAATCGAATTAAGCATAGATGCCAGTGAAGATACGATTGCAGCCGCAAGCGCAGCTACCACCAGTCCTTTAAAACCGGGAGTCAGGAATACCCTGATCAGCCAGGGGTATGCGTTGTCATACACAATGCCGCCTTCCGGATTTGTAAACACATCAGCAACACCGGGGATAATCGTTGTTCCTTCAGGCTGTACATAAAGCACATAAACGATAATACCAGGAATAACAACAATCAGAGGAATAATGAGCTTTAGAAAACCGGCAAATATGATCCCTTTTTGAGCTTCTTCAAGTGATTTGGCTGCCAGCGTTCTCTGGATAATGTACTGGTTAAATCCCCAGTAATAGAGGTTGGCAACCCACAATCCCCCTATCAGTACACCAATCCCGGGTAAGTTATCAAATTCCGGATTCGATCGATCCAGGATCATCGTAAACTTCTCTTCAGCCACATCATATATGTGAGCCATACCGTTTAAGATGCCTCCCTCCGGTGTTACATGATTTAGTGCAGCAATTGTAGTAACTGTTCCGCCAATTATAAGAAGAACAACCTGAAGTACATCTGTCCATGCAACAGCAGACAGCCCGCCATACAGAGAATAAGCAGCAGCAATAAATGCCAGTCCTAATAATGCGTGCATTAGATAAGTGCCATCACCTGTCCCTATAATGGTATCAAGTGCACGGGCGCCCAGATACATTACAGTAGTAAGATTAACAAAAACGAAAAGCGCTATCCAGAAAATTGCAAGTATTGTCTTGAGCGTAGTATTAAACCGGTATTCGATAAATTCCGGAATCGTAAAAAGCCCTTTTTTGATAAAAATCGGAAGAAAATATTTCCCGACAATAATAAGAGTAACGGCCGCCATCCACTCATAAGACGCAATGGCAAGCCCAACGGCAAAACCGGAACCAGACATCCCGATAATTTGCTCAGCAGAAATATTTGCAGCAATCAGTGATGCACCAATCGCCCACCACGGAAGTGCCTTGCTGGCCAAAAAATAATCTTCTGCATTTTTTTGATAGCCCTCTTTTTCGCGTGATACCCATAAACCAAGTCCCACAATAAGAAGAGCATATCCAACAAAAACAACAGCATCAAGTAAGGAGAAATCCATCAAGTATAATATTAAAGGGTTTTCAATTCTATTATTTTATTGACGAAGGAATTAATGTAATTCAAAATATTCAAATCTTAAATTTTCCTTTACAATATTCATTTCAACATTCCAGATTTGTGATTTATATGCAGCAGTATCCATAGCCTGCCCGTACTTTTTCACGATTTAAGAGGTCATATTCTGCCTTTGCAGGTTGGCTGCAACTCGGTCGGGCGAAAAGCATGACCATTGCAACATTATGTTGAGTAAAAAGTTTGAATGATCGGATATTCATAAGATGGTGATCTGTAACAATTGTGATTTAATTTTTAAGCCAGACTGACTGTATTTCAAACCCTGCTGAAACTTCATTTTCAAGTGAAAGCCCATCAGAATCCAGCAAAAACTGGATATCCTCAATATTTTCGGGCTTCAATTCACTGATTTCTTCTGATTGAAACCAAAATGCCATAAAACCCGGATAAGGCCTGGGGAGCAGCATAAAGGTATCCCTTTCAAAATCATGAAGTGATAGTGTGTGACTCTCAAAGTCGTCGGTAAGTGTCAGCCTCGTACTGAACGACGTGGCTTCTTTTAATTTCAGGATTACCCGGATGTCGCCACTGCTTCCATCCAGTTTTCGCCCATTTACAACCAGGTTTTCTGCTTTAGCGGCTGAAGCGGTTCTTCCATTCAGGCTGCCTGCCACATAGGCCGAAAACCCGAGTGCTTCATCACGCCTTTCGTGCAGCTGACCGGTTTTCACCTGTATTGCAAGTCTGTCCGGCTCTGATGCCGGTACAAGTGTACGCTCATAGTAACTGTGCTGCCAGGTGCGAAATGCATAGTTCACATCACTGTAATCTGTGCCGGCATTAAACAGTTCAACCGGTGTTTCACTGCCTGCAGCCAGTATTTCCCATCGATCATCGTGGTAATAATTCCAGGCATAGGGACTGCCCTCATATCCGCCCGGAAAGGTAACCTGCCCATCTTTCCCGGTTACTGAAATCCAGTAATAGATAAACCCCGGCTGCAGATAGTATGCAGGAATTTCCGCTTCATATTGAAAAGCTGATTTCTCTTCCATTACAATATCGAAACCCTGCTGCCCATAGGGATAGCCCATCACACGAACCGTATCACCCGGTGCAAGTCCGGCCGCAGTTGCCCTTATGGTAAGCGGTTCGTCTGCATCCACATTCCGAACCGGCTTATGACGGATCTGAATTTTCTCCGAAGTGGACTCAATAGCCACATATTCACCGATTTTTATATTGTTGAACCGGCTGTCAGCATTCCAGCTTCCCCGGCTTCGTCCCTCTTTTACAAGCAGGTATGCGCCGGGTGTAATGGTGAATGAACCGTTTGTTGTTTGCTTTTGCAGATCGTTTCCTTCATTCAGTCCATTCAGCGAAAACCGGTTACCAATGCCGGGAAGCTTTATGCTCATATTGCGTTCGTGCCATTCGATCACAGATACATGCTTGTCGAAAGCAGGACGTTCAAAAGGATCGCGCACATGGATTACATCCGGCATTACCTCCAGCCGCCAAACGCCCTCTTCCAGTTTATCCAGAAAATAAGCACCGGTGCCATCATATTGAACAACCTGTGAATTCCCTGTACCTGCAATTTGGGTCAATGATGATGCATCAACGGGATCGGTTTTAGTGTGATTTGAATGGAGGAACGCCTCAGCGGTATTCATCTCCGAAAGATTTTCGGTATGACTTACCCTGAAATCCCCGAACGTTTTATTCTGCGGGAACGGGCCGGAATCGGCACGAAGCGGGTAGCGCTGAAATACTTCGGATGCAATCAGCATACTGATCGCTTTATCCGGTGTATAGATCATATTGAGGTAATGCGTGGGGTAATCGCTGTTGGCAAACGCGATCGCCAGCGGGTCGTACGCAAACTGTGTAGCCCACTGGAAACCGGCTTCCCGGAAACTGCGCGCCATGGCGGGATAGGCATACGAGTATGAAAGATCAGCAGAATCAAATTCATACACCATTAACGCTTTATCCTGCATCGCTTCCTCATCGCCAAACGGGATTGTGTATTCATCGATATAGGGAAGGTAATTTCGTTTGATTGTCTCCCCCCCTACCAGTCCGCCGGGATACCACTGGAAGGTCACCCCATCCACTTCCGCGTTCATTACCGCTTCGGCCACAGCCGGACTTTCCGAAATGTTGTAGAATACCGGCTTTTCGGTGCCCAGATCACGAATATGATTTGCAAGCTCGTTTACATATTCCCGAACTGGATCAAGGTCCCCGCTGTGAAGCGGTTCATTTACGATCTCCACGGCAATTACATTGGGATCATCCAGGTACGACAAACCGGTGTATGGGTTTACATGAGTCAGAAACTGCTCAAGAAATCGTTTCAGGATCTCCCGGTATTCAGGATTTGGTGCCTCTTCCTTGGAAATAAAATTGGCAAAGCCCGGAGTTGGAGTGGCTCCATCAGGATAGGCATTATCATAAAACGTGAAGGGTGTCAGAATTACGTTGATACCGCGCTCCTTCAGCCTGTACATTTTGTAATCAAACAGATCCAGGTGTTCGTTTTGCAGCAAGTTTCCGTCATGATCACTGATTTCGGTGTCCCACACATGGATCCGAAACCCGTTAAACCCAAGCCGGGCAAAATGGTAGATATCCTTATCCATCTCCTCTTTGTGATCGTACCCAAGCAAGTGCATAGCACGATAACTGTGCGCAAATGGCGGCGAGTAGTTTACTCCAAACCAAGCAAGCTCCTCATCGGTTTCAGAACTGCGCATGATCCCGTTTTCATCCACATATACCGGCGGATCAGAGATCAAATCTGTTGATGAGTTCGCTCCCTGCACAGCCATACCATCAACCGAAAAAAAAGTAAAATAAAATACGAGAACGTAAAAGGTAATCATGCGAAATTAGTTGCAATTTCTGTATTACGATTGCATAAAGTAATAAATTTTCACTAAAAAGTTAGCGTTAACATTACATTCTTTAATTTTTAACAAGTGGGATGTGATGACTGAGCAGCTATCACTTAGAAAAATGAATAGTCATGGAATAACAGGGCTTCGATAAATCAGAATCTTCAATATTCCCAGATGAAATCCCATCAAATAATTCGTAACTTTGCAAGTTGTAAAAAAACCCATTCCGGATAAATCTGAGATATTTTAGACCTGATTCATGAGTAATAAACGATTTTACATAGAAACATACGGATGCCAGATGAATTTTGCTGACACCGAAGTAGTCAACTCCATCCTGATGGAGGATGGCATGGATCCGGTGCAAACTGCCGAAGAGGCTGATATCATTTTTGTGAATACCTGCTCAATCAGGGAAAATGCAGAAACAAGAGTTTGGAACCGTCTTAAAGAGTTTCGGTCACTCAAAGATGAAAAACGAGATTTAACGGTTGGCGTGATGGGCTGCATGGCCGAGCGCATTAAAGACAAAATCATCGAGCAGGAAAAACTTGTGGATATCGTGGTTGGGCCGGATGCTTACCGCGAGATACCAAACCTGCTGAAAGAGGTTGATGACGGTCGTAAAGCAGTGAATGTGCTTCTTTCTCTCGAAGAAACATATGCTGATATCACCCCGGTACGCACCAGCGGCAACGGTGTTACTGCATTTGTTTCGATTATGCGCGGATGTGATAATATGTGTGCATTTTGCGTGGTTCCTTTTACACGGGGACGCGAACGCAGCCGGCCGATGAGCAGTATTCTGAGTGAGGTGAAACAACTCAGTGATCAGGGATATAAAGAAGTAACCTTGCTGGGACAAAATGTAAACTCGTACAACTACGAAGATATTGATTTTACACGGCTGATGGATGAAGCCAGCAAAGTGGACCCGGAAATGCGATTCCGTTTCTCATCCCCCCACCCCAAAGACTTTCCCGAGCCGTTGCTGCATCTTATTGCAGAAAGGCCAAATCTCTGCAATTATATTCACATACCTGCACAAGCCGGCAGCGATACAATGCTGGAACGGATGCGCCGGCCTTACACACGCGAGCAGTATCTGACATTGATTGATAAAATGCGTGATATAATACCCGGTGTTTCCCTTTCAACCGATATCATTACCGGATTCTGTGATGAAACCGAAGAGGAGCATGAAGCTACCATGAGCCTCATGAAGATTGTAGGCTACGACCTGGCTTACATGTTTGCATACTCAGAACGAGAGCGCACCCTGGCTCATCGCAAGTATGAAGATAATGTGCCTGAAGATGTGAAGAAGCGCCGCCTCAGCCAGATTATTGAACAGCAGATGAATATTCAGGAGCAGATCAATAATAACGAAGTAGGCAAACGCCACCTTGTACTAATTGAAGGAACCAGCAAGCGTTCAGACGAACAGCTTGCAGGCCGGACCGATACCAATAAAATGGTAATTATTGATAAAAAAGATTTCCGGAAAGGTGATTATGTTGAAGTTATAATTACCGGAAACACATCAGCTACACTCTTTGGTGATCCGGTCAAAAAGAGTTCGATTGCCGAATTTTATGAAAACAGAGAATTGGTTGCTTCATAATTATACAACATTGGACTGCGTCCCTTGCTATTGCTTGTGCCTCTTTGAGGCGTAAATATCTTAATAATTCAAAAGATATTTGCCACATATGAGTCTTTATCTCAATCGTCCCGTAGAGATCACCCTTGGAAACACACTTTAACCATTATCCGGCAATTCATTTCATAAAAAAAAAGCCCCGCAAATTTTGCGGGGCTTTTTGTAAACTTCTGAGTTGCAGAATCTATGAGCGGTTATTTTACAAGAAGCATCGTTCTTGATTGCTGAAACTCACCGGCTACCATTCTGTATATGTAAGTACCTGAGCCGAGGGTACTGGCATCAAAGGATACTGTGTGATTACCTGCCGTGAAGGTTCCGTTAGCCGGTACAGCCACTTCTCTTCCCATTACATCGTATACTCTCAATTCAACATGGGATGAATGAGGCAACTCGAATGAGATAGATGTAGAAGGATTGAATGGGTTTGGATAATTTTGATTCAGCTTGAACTCATCCGGGCTCTCACCGAACTCTTCTGTAGATACAAGTTCAGTGTCCTGGTACACCCGCACGTAAGCAATAATCATTTCCTGCGGAAATTCTGTAGTTTCATCGGGGTTACCCGGCCAGTTTCCGCCAACTGCCACATTCAGAATCCAGTGAAAATCCTGGTCAAACGGCCAGTTGTGTGGTTGTAGTTGATGTCGAAGCACTAACGCATAAAGCTGATCGTTTAAAAACCATCTGATGTAATTAGTACCCCATTCGATTGAAAATACATGAAAATCATCATTGAAGGTACCTTCTGAAAGAGAGGTAGATCCACTTATTTCGAGATTATCAGGCCATGGCGGTCCATAATGTATCGTACCATGAACCACGTGAGGCTCATGTCCAATAAGTTCCATGATATCAATTTCACCGCTTTGCGGCCAGCCTCCATATACACTCTCTGTAGGCATCATCCAGATTGCAGGCCATAAGCCCTGGCCTTTCGGCAGCTTAGCACGTGCTTCGAACCTGCCGTATGTCCAGTCGCCTTTATTCATTGACCGGATTCTCGCAGAGGTATAATTAGCGGTGCCCATTTGCTGTTCCTTAGCCCTGATGTGCAGTTTACCATCTTCCAGATAGAGATTATCTTCATGGTCGGTATAGTACTGCAGTTCATTATTACCCCAATTGGGGATTCCGTAATTGGCTCCTCTGCCAATTTGATAGGTCCATTTTGTAAGATCCAGTTCGGTCCCTTCAAATTCGTCAGACCAAACAAGTTCCCAGTTTTGTGCAAATGCACTGTGTGCTGTAAATGCTGTGAAAAGAATGGCGATAAATGCTATTCCGGACTTTTTAATTAGCCCGGAATAAAATGTATTACCACTTTTATTGAGTAAGTGTACCATAACAAAGTTGTAAAGTGAAATTAAAGTGCTGCTCTGTGGCAGCACTATTTTTATTATCCGCCCTCATAGCCCGGATTTTGTACTAACGTACGATCTGATAAATTAATTTCAGACTGCGGAATAGGCAATAATCCCTGGCGTTCGGTTCTGAAGTTAATCGGTATATCTGGTGGTTGTGCCTGCGCATTGATTATGCTTGCTGCCTCATCAAGTCCCATTCTCAGCAGATCCCAGTATCGGTGGCCTTCACCGGCAAACTCGAGCCTGCGCTCTTCAAAGATTGCGTCTTTGCTAACGTCCAATGGCTCGAAATCGTCACCATAAGCACGCATTCTTACCTGATCGAAATAATCCTGTGCATTTGCTGATCCAAGCTCTGCAGCGGTCAGCAATACATCAGCGAACCGGAATAGTGGCCTGTTGTATGGCCAGTTGAATTCTGTATTTACTGATGGTGTATCACCCCGGCGAGGATAAAACTTTTTAAAAGCGTATCCCTGCCACTGATACATCTGGCTCGCTGAGTGATTCACATTTTCAGCAACCGGATCTAGTATGCTTGGGAAGTAGCGGCTGTCGGTATCCGGGTCAAAAGCATTTGCTATATCCTGTGTAGCCGGCTGAAATGACCATCCTGAGGCGTAATTAACATTAAAACCAACACCCCGTAATCCACTCATCTGAGCAGTCCAGTTACCAATAGATCCATTCAGAAAGCCCCAGTCACCGAATGTGGTAGTGATGTGCTGTACAGAAAATATCGCTTCATTATTATTATTTCCTGCAACGCCCCACTGATCTGCAAAATTCGGGAGTAAAGCATGGCCGCTGAGGTTTATGATATCTTCGAGATAACCCACCACTTCGGCTTGCGATACAGGCAGATCACCAAGGCCAAATACAGGTTGTGCATAATCCTGGTGATACAGATAAACCTTGCCAAGCATCGCTTTTGCAGCCCATGATGAAGCCCTGCCCATTTCTGCAGACGGAATATCCCGGCGCATATTTGGAATAATATCCAGCAGTTCTTCAACTATAAAATTATAAACATCGCCCGGATCGTCCTGGGGGATGCGAATATCTTCAGCTACCAGAGGACGGGTTACGAGCGGTACATTGCCAAACATTCTGAGAAGATCGAACATGAACAGAGTTCTGAGGAAGCGTGCTTCACCTTCGAAGTAAAGGCGGGTTGCTTCACTTTCAAAATTGATATTATCAATATTTTCCAGTAATAAATTAGCCCGGTAAATACCTGTAAACCTATCAGCCCACAAGCCCTGAACTTTTCCGTTGGTTACGGAGATATTGTGAGCGTTGAACTCAACCAATTCAGGTTGGTCACCAGAACCGGAACCTCCGCCATAAGCGTCGTCTGATAGTATATTTGAAACAAGATCAAACGGGTGAAATGCATTATTGGAACGCCCGTGAGAGAAAGTTAAAACCTCATAAACTGCGTACAGTGCCTGTTCGGCATCCGACTGAGTTTGGAAGAAGTTGTCCTGAACTCTTTCTACAGGAGGGTCATGGCTTAAAAAGTCATCAACACAGCTTAACAGTGCTAATGGCAAGACAAAAATCAAAAGTATTAAAAAAGATTTTTTCATGGCTATAGTTTGTTTAGAAATCAAGATTTATGCCAAATAGAAATGTTCTGGCTTGCGGATATATGTTTCTGTCGATCCCCACATTCAGTGCACCAAAAGCTCCAATTTCGGGATCATGGCCTGAATAGCCCGTGAAGGTCAGCAGGTTTTGTGCCGAAGCATATAACCTTAGCCTTGATGCACCGATCAGATCGGTCAGGTTCGGAGGCAGCGTATATCCGAGTGTGATATTTCTGAGCCTTACATATGAGCCGTCTTCAATAAAGAAATCGGACGGTCTGTTAAAATTATTGTTCGGATCATCAATGGTTACTCTTGGGTGGGTGGTTGAAGGATTTTCCTCTGTCCACCTGTCCAATACATCCGCTTTCCAGTTAGGCATATTTAAGTCGTGGCGGCGCGTTCCACCCGTGAAAATATCCTGACCAAAAGCTCCATACCAGAACATGTTCAGATCCCAGTTTCTCCAGCCAGAGTTAATGTTCAGACCCAGTGTGAAATCAGGATATGGATTTCCGATTTTAACCCTGTCTTCATCCGTAATTTCTCCATCATCATTTTGATCCACAAAAATGAGATCTCCTGGCTGGGCATTCGGCTGAATTACCGTACCGTCTGAGGAGACGTGCGCATCTATTTCATCCTGGCTCTGGAAGATTCCGGCTGTTTCATAACCCCAGAAAAATGCAATGGGCTTTCCTACCTCCGCCATCGCTACATTATTCATGGATGTGGATACACCGGCACCGAAAAGCCTTCCCTCTTCGTTATTGATTGCCGTAACCTCATTTTTATTATAGGTTCCTGTCAGGGCTACGTCAATATTCCAGTCGCCAGACAGAAAACGTGTACCTGCCTCAATTTCAAAACCATCATTTCTTACAGTTCCGCCATTAACAACCGGTGGTGCATTACCAATAAATTCCGGAATTGGGGCGGAGAGAAGAAGTCCGCGTGTGGTCTTTCTGTATACGTCGAAATTGAAATAGTACGCGTGATCCAGGAATGACGTTTCAATACCGGCACTAACCTGCTCTGAAGTTTCCCACTTCAGGTTCGGATTTGCAATTTGACCGGGATAAGCACCTGTAACCACGGTTCGATCTCCACCGGTACCAAAACCATACCCTGCGTGAGTTGTGATAGTAGGAGTAAAACTAAACTGTCCGATATTATCACTTCCGTTTTGTCCCCATCCACCGCGTATTTTCAGCAAACTGATTGTTTCACTGTCTCTGAGAAACTCCTCATCTGAAATAATCCATCCAACCGAAAATGCGGGGAATACCGCCCAGCGATTATCAGGCCCGAACTTTGATGAACCATCAACACGAAGAACACCTTCAAACATATATCTGTTTAGAAAATCGTAGTTCAGACGGGTAAAATAGGAAGCGATTGATTCAATACCCATTCCGCCATAGTTAGTCATGCTTTCTTCATCGGTGCTGGTCGATAGCCAGGCGTGCTGGAATGAAGGCATACTTAAGGATGCAGCTGAGCCGCCAAGAAATTCATTTTTACTTTCACGAAGCTCGAATCCGCCAAGCACGGAATAGTTGTGCTGTCTGAAGCTGTCTTCAAACCGCACTACATGGCTGGTCTGCCAGTTTCTCCAAATTAAATTCTCCTGAAAAGCTGACGTAGTGGTATTTACAACATTTCCTCCCAGGTCATATACAGGTGTAAACGATCTGTTGTTACCAAAAGTAATATCAAGATCGGCGGATGATCTTATACTGATGCGGTCTGTGATGTTAAAATTCGCAAACACTCCACCAACCACTCTGTTATCATTCCACTCCGAATTTATTATACTAATAGCTCCCACCGGGTTCACAACTTCCTGTGATGCATACGGTGACTCAGCAAAATTTCCTTCATCATCAAAAACCGGAGTTACAGGATCTATGTTAGCAACCCTTGCCAGGATACCGCCAAACTCTTCGTTCGGATTAATGCCCCTGGTGGTTTTCTGCGTGTAATTAAGTCTTGTTCCGTATGAGAACCGACCACGCTCGTGATCTGAGTTTAGTCTGAATGTAAGACGCTCAAAGTTTGATTTACCTTCGGCAACAATACCATCCTGATTTCTGTATCCGATAGAGGTATGGTACCGCGATCTTTCACTGCCACCGGATAAACTAATTGTATGGTCAGTAACGGGAGCATTTCTAAAAAATACTTCATCCTGCCAATCGGTACCGGCTCCTATTTCTTCTATACGCTGATCAATATCAGGAAACGGAATGGTTCTGCCATCATTAGCAAAACTTTCATTCATGATCATCATGTAGTCAGGCGCTTCCAGCAGATCTATTCTTTTCCACGGATTTTGAAATCCGGTATAACCGTGGTAAGACACCTGAATAGGACCAGGACTACCTTCAACAGTGGTTACCATTACAACACCATTTGCACCGCGGGCTCCGTATATAGCTGTTGCTGAAGCATCTTTCAAAACTTCAATAGACTGAATATCACTTGGACTCAGAAAGTCGATGTTACTCACAGGCATACCATCCACAACGTATAATGGATCGGCATCTCCTGTTGTACCAATACCCCGAATACGAACGGTTGCACCGGAGCCTGGCTGACCGGAATTTTGTATTACCGTTACACCTGCAGTTCTTCCCTGCAGGGCCTGCTCAACCCGTAAGGAGCTGGATTGCTCAATGTCTCTTGCCTCGATCCTTGAAATAGCACCGGTAACAAGACTGCTTTGCTGCAAGCCATAGGCCACAACTACAAAACCTTCACCCGAAATTACATCAGGTTCCAGGCTCACATTAATTTCTGTGTTTCCATCCACCGGCACTTCTTTTGATTGGTAACCGATATATCGGAATAAGAGAGTTCCCTGTAAATCTGGTACTCTTAGGGTGAATTCACCATCTAAGTTAGTAGCTGTACCGGTTTCAGTACCTTGCAATAATATATTTACACCAATGAGCGGCTCATTGGTTACAGCATCTGTTACAACACCTGATACAGTTTGCCCATATGAGTTAACTGAAATGCAGGCGAATAACAGGAAAAGAATTAGTAACGATTTTTGCTTTGCCATGCGAATTGTTTTAATTGATTGGAGTTCGAATATCTTACCTTTTTTTAACTGATGGCTAATCAGTTGTTATGGTTCTATGCAGCTTTGACGACAAGCTGGACTCATCATTACACTAAAGTAATAATTTGCAGTATTATTTCTCTGATTAAACGCGAGTAATACTATACTCATTGAGCAAAAAAGCCCTTCCGATTAAACAAAGTTCTTATAAAATAGCTGTAAGTGGATGAGTTTTGCAAATTTTGTGAGAAATTTTTTCAGAAAATTTTCAGACATGATTATAATCTCATTCCACCCATGCACTTCTGCAATGTTAATTAATCCCCGAATACTACGTTTATTGCCTTAAATTGAAAACTACTCCGAAAAAAAATAATTATTGCAAAAGGTTGAAATTTTGTGCAAATTATTTTCAGGCGGGTTGGCATTTACTGCCTTTCGCCTCTACAATTAAACACAATTAATAATCAAATAATAGTGGAGTTGTCATGAAAAAATTAGTTACTAATCTTCAAAAAGTACTGGGTTTGTGCCTCGTGCTGACCGTTTCGATGGCAGGCGTTGTACATAGCCAGGATATTATACCTCCGGATGATGTAGCAGATCTGCAGGAAATGCCGCTCATTTTTAACATGGATACTGATGCGGTTGACTGGGAAGGTTTCACTTTCCATGATTTCGAAGGCGCTGCATTGGCAAGAATTGCAAATCCTGATCAGTCAGAAGGAAATCCTTCAGATTTTGTTCTGCAGTATATTAAAGCAGGCGGGCAACCATGGGCAGGTTTCTTTTATGAAACAGATGAAATCATGGAACTGACTGAAGATTCTGAATTCAGGTTAAATGTATGGTCACCTCGTGCTGATATTCAGGCACTTGTAAAACTTGAAATGAGAACAGCTCCGGATGTAAACACCGGCGATCTTTTTGCAGATATCACAGTTTCCGGTGAGTGGGTTGAATTAACCTGGAACTTTTCAGAACTGATGGGTGAAGACTTTGATGCAGTGGTAGGAGCACCATTCGATCGTGTAGTAATAATTATGGACCTTGATGGTGGAACTGGCGATGGCGGATCTAACTTTACCTGGTATCTTGATGATTTCACCTATGACGATGGTGATGCAGTGAGTACAGAGAATATCACTTCTGGTATTCCGCAGTCTGTAAAACTAAATCAAAATTATCCGAATCCATTCAACCCAAATACCACGATTCAGTTTTCACTGCCTGAGAGCTCACATGCTACTCTTGAAGTGTATAACATGCTTGGTCAGCGGGTTGCAACATTGGTAAATGAAACATTGACAGCCGGAACGCATACTGCTAACTTTGATGCTTCTGACCTTTCAAGCGGCGTTTACCTTTACAGATTACAAGCAGGTAATGAAGTACAAACAAGAAAACTAACTCTTGTTAAGTAATACCTGAATTAATTCTATTGACATTAATGGGGCTGTTTGGGTTACCCCAACAGCCCTTTTTAATTTTTACCATCAAAATCCTTACTTTTTGCCTCAATCAGCTACTAACTGCGATTATACCATAACTGAACATTAGCGATCTTTACTTAACTGTAAATGATCTAATAAGATTACACGAAGCTGTATTACAATTATTTAGCACTCTTTCTAATTTAAAAAATGAAAATCACCCTAAAAGATATTGCAGAAGATACGGGCCTCTCTGTTTCAACAGTTTCAAGAGCACTGTCGCGTACCGGAAAAATCAGTAAAGAAAACGAAAAAAAGATTTTTGAAAGTGCACATCGTTTAAATTACCCGCTCAGCAATATTCATACCCCTATCGAACTGAGAAAGAGTATTAATATTGCTATTGTAACCAAACATTATACCGGAGAGTTTTATGCCTCTCTGTTTGAGGGTTTTGATCAGTCTACTGAAGACACCAAAGCGGCGATGAGCCTGATAAGTGTCAGCCATGTTTCATCACCGATGCCCCAAATTGTTTCTGAACTGCGAAAAACACACTATGATGCGGCAGTCATCTTTTTACCTGAATTTAAAGCCGCTGACTATAAAGAACTTCTAACCAGTGTTTCGAGGGATTTTCCGCTTGTTTCTATTGCACCTATTGCTAACCCTGTTATGGATACCGTTACCTTCGATAATTATCGCGGCGGTTATATTGTAGCCACCCATTTTGAGGAGCGCGGACACAAAAAACTGGGAATCATACAGGGGCCTGTTAAGCAGTCGGAAGCAATGCTAAGAAAGAGCGGATTTGTAGACTATATACAAGCCAGCGATAAGATTGATCTTGTTTGGCAATTTAATGGAGATTATTCATTCCAAAAAGGAAAAGAAGCGTACGAAGATTATAAACGATTGCCGGCATCCGATAAACCTGAAGCTATTTTCTGCAGTAATGACGGAATGACTCTGGGCTTTATGCACAGTGCGATCCGCGATGGCGTTCATATTCCGGATGATATTTCTGTTGCCGGGTTTGATGACCTGCCAACCTGTGAACTCTACACTCCTACTATTACCTCTGTTCACACTCCTTACGAATTACTTGGCAAAAAAACACTTGAGCTGATTTTTAACCGGCTGGAAGAAAAAATCGATAAACATCACGTTGGCTACACAAGTCTTGTTCCTGTAACGCTAAGTGTGAGGGAAAGCTCAACTGAACTTGCCAATGTATTCAAGAATTACTATCCAAATCTAACATAGATTCTGAACTCCCTTCATCATGCAAATTGAACAGAAAAAGGGAACCTTCGAAATCTATCCTTATCAAAATCCAGACATCTCTGTCTCTGAGCGGGTTGATGATCTTTTGAAGCGCATGTCGCTGTACGAGAAAATAGGACAGATGACTCAGCTCGACATTACTCTGATCAATAAAACAGGAAATCAAAAAGATGTGGTTATTGATCCGAAAAAAGCCCGCAATCTGATTCAAAATCATCATATCGGATCCTTTTTAAACGGTGAAGCTGTTGAGCCGGAAACCTGGAACAAGTTCATGATTGAGCTGACCCGGATTGCTGTTGAAGAAACCGAGCTTGGAATTCCGGTAATCTTCGGTATTGATCATATCCATGGTGCCAGTTATCTGAAAGGGTCTACAATTTTTCCTCAAAGCATTAACCTTGCCGCAACATATAATCCTGAACACGCCTACAACACCGGGTGGGTCACCGCTTATGAATCATCTGATCTGGGCCACCACTGGATTTTTGCACCGGTACTCGATCTAGGTGTGAATCCGTTATGGCCTCGTTTTTGGGAAACATACGGTGAAGATCCACATACTGCATCAGTGATGGGAAGTGCATTTGTTGAAGGGGTACAGAACAATGAAGAAACAGCGCCTTATAAACAAGCTGCAACCGCAAAGCACTTTTTGGGTTATTCTGACCCGCGAACCGGATGGGACAGAACCCCGGCACAGCTTTCGATACAGCAGATACAGGAATTTCACCGCCCCTCTTTTCAAAAAGCAATTGATGCCGGTTTAAAAACCGTAATGACCAATAGCGGTGAAATAAACGGCGTACCTGTTGTTGCCTCACATTTTATTCTTACAACATTACTCCGGGATCAGATGGGATTCGACGGAGTAATTATTACCGATTGGGATGATATCGGAAAACTTGTGGACTTTCACTTCACAGCAGAAAACTTTAAAGAAGCTGTTTTTCATTCCATAGATGCCGGTGTAGATATTAGTATGACACCCAAACATCTTGACTTCAACAGCTCTATGCTCGAACTTGTTGATGAGGGCCGAATTACGGAAGAGAGAATCAATCAATCTGTTCGCAGAATTTTAAGATTAAAATTTGAACTGGGTTTATTTGAAAACCCTTATCCGCGAAATGACCGGCTTCATCGTATAGGACAGCCGGAAAACAGAAAAAAAGCGCTGGATGCCGCTCGAGAATCGATCGTTCTTCTAAAAAATGAAAATAACACTCTGCCGGCCATCAAGCCCCGGCGAATCGGTGTTCTTGGGATCTCAGCCAATAGTAAACGAAATCTTTGCGGCGGCTGGACACTGGCATGGCAGGGCGGTAAAGAATCACAATATCCTGATGAAATGCACACAATTTTTAGTGCATTGAAAGAAGAGTATCCTGATGCGGAGGTGATACTTTTTGATCCTGATGACATACCTGATCCGAATGCTATTTCAAAAAAAGAAGAATCTGCATTTCTGGATAAGCTTAATGCGTTGGATCTTTTAGTTTATGCCGCAGGTGAAGAGCCCTATTGTGAATTCACAGGCAACATAAACGATCTTCGGCTTCCGCAAAAACAAAGTGACGAGTTAGAGTTGATCTCACAATCAACAGCATCTCTTGTTCTTACACTTGTTCAGGGGCGTCCGCGGATCATTACAGAGCTTATTGATAAGGTTGATGCTATTATTCATGCCGGGCTGCCCGGATTTGAAGGGGCAAAAGCAATTGCCAGCGTTATCAGCGGAAGAGTAAACCCTTCGGGCAAACTGCCATTTTCTTATCCGCAGTATCCGAATCATTTTCTGCCATATAATCACAAAAAAAGCAGCTATTTCTCTTTTGACCCAGAAGAGGCTAACCGAATCATTCAGAATAACGAAAGCCCCGCGTTATATCCATTTGGCTTTGGCCTCAGTTACACTACATTCAAGTATTCAAAAGTCAGGCTAAGTTCTGAATCTATGAGTGAAGATGGCAGTATTAAAGCTGAAGTATCCGTTACGAATACCGGAAAGGAAACGGGAACCGAAACTGTGCATTGGTTTACATCTACGCATTTTGGGCGAATCACCCGTCCTGTTAAAGAGCTAAAACATTTCGAGCGAGTTACGCTGAATCCCGGTGAAACGGCAGATCTTGAGTTCGTCATCACACCACAAAAAGTTGCCTATCCTGTTAAATCAGGGAAGAAGATTATTGAAAAAGGAACATACAGTGTGATTGTGCAAAAAATGCATAATGATTTTGAAATTATATAATGAAATCGAATAACGAATAAACTAACAAAATGAACGCAAGGCAATTTTACGTAATACGGGTTGCTCTGATTGTTGCTCTGGGGGGCTTCTTGATGGGTTTTGATGCCTCGGTGATTTCCGGGGTTGTGGGTTTTATCGGTCCGGAGTTCGGGCTTTCGAGCATTCAACTGGGCTGGGCTGTTGGGTCGCTTACACTCACTGCAACTTTGGGGATGCTTTTCAGCGGTCCGCTTAGTGATAAATTCGGACGGCGTACCATTCTAAAAGTTGCCGCGGTGCTGTTTGCGGTTTCGGCCGTAAGCTCGGCACTGGCACCAAACTTTGCATTATTCGTGATTGCCCGAATGATCGGCGGATTTGGAGTTGGAGCATCTCTGATCATTGCACCGATGTATATCGCTGAAATTTCTCCTCCAAAAATGAGGGGCCGGCTTGTAAGCTTTAACCAGCTGAATATTGTTATCGGTATTTCTGTTGCTTTTTTCAGCAACTATCTAATACTTCGATGGGGCCAGTCAGGTTCTGCACTTGCGCAAAACTTAATGGTCGAGGGCTTTGAATGGAGATGGATGCTGGGAATCGAAACACTGCCTGCCCTTCTCTATTTCGTAGCTCTTTATTTTGTACCCCGCAGCCCGCGCTGGCAGATTATGGCCGGAGATCACAAAGATGCAAAAGCAACACTGACCCAGGTGGTTGGTGAAAGTGAAGCCCAAAAACAACTTCAAGATGTAATTCAGAGCCTGGAGGCAGATAAGGAAAAAGAGAAAGTAAGCCTGAAGGAGATTTTCCATCCATCAATGCGATTTGTCTTAACCATTGGTGCTACACTTGCCGTTTTGCAGCAGATCACCGGAATCAACGCTGTATTTTTCTACGCACCAATGATTTTTGAACAATCCGGTATCGGTACCGATGCTTCTTTTATGCAGGCTATTTTTGTTGGCTTGACAAATCTCGTGTTTACAATTCTGGCAATAATGTTTATCGACAAACTGGGCAGAAGACCTCTGCTCATTTTCGGGCTGACCGGTATTGCGGCCATGATGTTTCTGCTTGCGGGAGCATTTCAATCAGCTTCCTACGAGCTTGATGCCGAACAGGTAGAGGCTATTGAAGTACCAGTAGATAAGGAGCTTCTTGAGTACATGTACGGAATAACTTACCCCAATGATATTGCATTTAAACGGGCACTTTCCGAAACACTTGGACCTGAAGCAGCGGCTGAGTATGAATCTGAGTTAATTGTAGCCGCGATTGACATCAACCCAAACCTGATACTTTTCGGAATTTTAGGGTTTGTAGCTGCATTTGCCATATCTATCGGGCCGGTAATGTGGGTGATGTTTTCTGAATTGTTCCCGCTCAGGGTGCGTGGGATCGCCATTGCATTTGTTGGAGTCATCAACTCTGCCGTCAGCTTCCTTGTGCAGCTTGTGTTCCCGTGGGAGCTGGCCACGCTCGGCAACAGTATCACGTTCCTTATTTATGGCCTGTTCGCCGCAGCCGGTTTGATATTTGTGATCAAAGTTGTACCGGAAACCAAGAACAAATCACTCGAAGAGTTGGAAGAGGAACTCGTGAGAAGTGATGGGTGACTTCAGTGAGATCTTTCCGTTCGCTCACCGTCAGACACATAAGGGCAAGAAAAAAATCTCCCCTTGAGGGGAGTACCCACGCCCCAGGCGTGGGGGAGTGGTGTTTTTTAGTAGTAAATTATTACTCAAAAAATTGACTATCTGAGCCAAATCAACGCCCACAGATTCATTCCCCTTGTCGCGCATAGTGGTCTTTTGGGAAAAGAAGTGACTCTTCAACGAATACTTATTTCGAACTCACGTTAAAGATTTTCCAGCCTTACACATGGTGATCTCTCCGTGCGCTCACCGTCTTGCCGACGGTTCAGATACTAGTCACAAATAAGCTCCCAGCCCTTTCGGACCCACCCCGACCCTCCCTCCGGCGAACTGCACACCGCAAGGAGGACGTTTTCTGTTCATTTACCCAATGGTGTTACGCCGCATAGATAGTGTATGAGGTCATCCATTCTTATCCTTCGTGTATCCTGGTGTCTTCGTGCCCTCGTGGTAAAGAGCTAATGTGGCATTACTAATATAGGTACTTACACAAGTAGTGTACAAACACACCCCTGCCTGCGCCGAGGCTTTGGCAGGCAGGCCTAAATCCCTACGTCAGCCGACGGAGGGACTTTTCTTTCATAAATATTTAACCCGCGCTTCGGCTTTATCCTGCATTACCAGTTTTGGGGTTCTGTCTAAATAAAAAACTCCCCAGTGCTTTTCGGGTTCAAGTGGCTCGGGTGATCCTTTCCAGGGTTCGTCAAATGCCTCAAAGAAAAAAGTGAGGAT